>CAZUOK010000025.1:0-9163 GCA_964622145.1 Candidatus Woesearchaeota archaeon
CTCTTAAAACAACTTCCAATCTATCACCTCTAATAGCCATTTCCATCCTTCCTAAAAATCTCATCCCTTCCATTCCCAATATCTTTATGTAATCCAAACTGTAAACAATTTTGATTTCTCCCATTTTATTATCAAGCATTTTAATGAATATTTTGAGGTATTGGAAGTCATTTGCAGAAAGGCTTGCTGTTAGAAGAGATCCTTGTTTGTAGGAAACCTCTAAAACAAATTTTATTCTGTTAGAGTAGTCTTGGATTTCTCTCCTGAAGTCTTTTGGAACTAATTCTTTGATTATATTTTCCAAACTAAAAATCTTTGTGTGCTTAGGAATTCCCTTAATATACTTTTCTGGGATCTTACCAATGGTAATGTACCCATGCTTTGAGAATATCTTCTCAATCTCTTTTTGTGGAAATACAACTGTCATAGATGTTCGCTGGAGATTTTGGTTTTAAAAATTTACTATCCAAAGGTAGTTCAGGCTTTCTTGGAAAACCTTTTTATTCTTTTTTGATTTTCCAGTTCTTATGAGGGCATACATACTTGTTGTGGTATCTCCAGGGACAGAGAGACAAATAAAGCAAGAATTGGAGAAGCTCGACCAAGTAAAAAGAGTATCTATAGTGTACGGTTCCTATGATCTTGTTGTGGAGGTGGAGGTGGACAACATAGCAGAGCTACATGACCTTGTATTGAATACTTTGAGGCAGAAGAAGGAGGTTGAAAACACAATAACACTTGTTGTTGCTGAAGACTAGCGGTAAATATATCTCTCTATTCTAGTTTTTTTCATTTTCTCAATCTCTTTTCTACCAATAACCTTCATAAATTCCTCTATTTCTTTTATCAGGGGGGTCAGGTCTATCTTTTCTCCAATTTCTTTAGACAATATCTCTATCACTTTAAGGGCCGATTGAGGATCTATATTTGGCTCTGGAGTTCCTGCAAGTAGAAATATACAGGGGATTTCGTCCTGCATGAGGAACAAGGATGGAAGACCAGTTATTACTCCATCCCTAAGCTCCAAGGCCCTTTCAAATCTTTCTCCAGTGTTTGATATGTAATAAATGTTTCTTCTTACGTCTTCTATCCCATTTATCAATATTATCCTCTTAACTCTCTTTTCTCTTAGAAACTCCATTATCTTTTCAAAAAGCTCATAAACCATCTCCTTCCCAATGTCCTGGTCAACAATAAACAAGATGTTCTTCTTGCTTTCGTATATCCTGAGCGTAGGATAAGCTTTTCCGTTTATTAAAATTGCAGCGGGAGGTATTCTCTTGTCTTTTACACTCCCAATATATCTAAAATCTCCGTACTCAACAAAGTATTCCCCAACAATAGGGCCAACAAACCCAGGTCCGTGAAAGCAGACCACAAAGTTTTCAAACCCTTTCCTTTTACTTTTCACATCTATTTCCATAAATCTGGTAGGGTAGAAAGGTTTAAAATAGTTTGTTGGCCTCTAGTATTTTAGACCCTCCTGGGCCCGTAGCTCAGCCAGGTAGAGCGTCGGGCTTTTAACCCGAAGGTCGCGGGTTCAAATCCCGCCGGGCCCATATGGGGAAGAAAAAGGCTAAGGAATCTTTAGACATAGATATATTCAGGCACAAGTGGGTTCCTAGGGCAAGAGTGCTTTCGCAGGAGGAGAAGGAAAAACTTTTAAAGGAGTACAACATTACTGAGTTCCAGCTTCCGAAAATCTTAAAAAGTGATCCGATGGTAAAGGCACTTGGTGCTAAGGTTGGGGATGTCATTGAGATTGTTAGAGATTCTCCAACCGCGGGGAAGACGGTGTATTATAGGGTGGTTATAGATGAAATATGATTACGGAAGGCTGCTGATAAGGAAGTTTTTTGAGGAGTATTCCCTTGCCCAGAACCTGATAAACTCATTTAATGAATTTGTGGACAAAAAGATGCAAGAAATAATAAGTGAGGTAGGAAAGATAGAGCCAGAAATTCTCCCTCCGGGAATTGAGAGCTTTGAAATAAGGTTTGGAAAGGTCAGAGTTGAAAAGCCAATGATAGTTGAACCAACGGGTGCCATAACAAAGATAACCCCAATGGAGGCAAGATTAAGAGATCTAACTTATGAGGGACCCATATACTTAGAAGCAATTCCCGTGAAGAATGGGATAGAGGGAGAACCCGAAATCGTTTACATAGGATCACTTCCAATAATGCTAAGATCAAAGTATTGTTATCTTTATGGAAAGAGTGAGGAGGAATTGATAGAGATGGGAGAAGATCCGAATGATCCTGGAGGATATTTTATAATAAATGGAACCGAGAAGGCAGTGGTTGTTGTGGAGGATCTCATGCCGAACACAGTGTTCGTTGAGAAGGAGGAAGGTTCTCCCTATCCTTGGATAGCAAAGATATTCTCCGAAAGGGGGGAATACAGAGTACCTCACCTGCTTGAAAAGTCAAAGGATGGTATTGTCTATGTAACGTTTGGGATACTGAAGAGGATACCTTTTGTTGTTATCATGAAGGCATTGGGGGTGGAGGAGGATCAGAAGATATTTAACATGGTAGATCCAACAGAGAGCATAACACCCGAAGTTTATTACAACCTCGTGGCTTACGGGGATATAAAAACGAGGGATGAGGCCCTGGATTTCATAGGAAAGAAGATTGGAATAACATCCGAAGAGAGGAGGAAGGCTAGGGCTAGGGATTATATAACGAGGTTCTTCCTTCCCCACATAGGAAACACTGAAAAAGAAAATCTTTTGAAGGCTTATTACCTGGCTAGAGCTGTTAGAAAGCTTTTGATGTTCTCCCACGATGAGATACCAAAGGATGACAAAGACTTCTATGGAAACAAAAAGCTTAGGGCTGTTGGGGAGCTTTTTGAAATACTTTTTAGGTGGGCGTTTTCTTATTTAGTAGATGACATGAAGTATAACTTCGAAAAGATTGCTAAGAGGAAGAGGTTCCCAAGTGTACAAGCCATAACAAGACCAAAGCAGTTCACGAAGAAGATACAGACAGCCCTTGCAACAGGTCAGTGGGTTGGAGACAGGACGGGAGTCGCTCAGTTGGTTGAGAGGCACAATTTCTTAAGGGTGTCGTCATACTTGAGGAAGGTAACTTCTCCCGTTGAGGCTAGGGGGGAGGCAATGGAGGCAAGACAGTTGCATACCTCCCACTGGGGGAGGCTTTGTTGTATACAAACACCGGAGAGCACGGAGATAGGTCTGAGGAAATTCCTTGCCATCCTTGCGGAGATATCTACCCACGTTGATGAGAAGGCTGTTTTGAAAGAAATAGCGAAATTTGGAATAAAACTTTATGATAAATCTATTCTGGGTGAGGAATGATGGCGATAGTATACTTTAATAATAAATTCATAGGGGAAGTTGAAAATCCTAGGGAATTTGTTAGAAAAATAATTGAGGCAAGGAGACAGGGAAAGATCCCCCAACAAGTAAACGTTGCTTACTTCGAGGACATTGATACTGTAAAGATAAATCTGGAGAGGGGGAGGCTGAGAAGACCTTTGATTGTGGTCAAGAATGGAAAGCCACTCCTGACAAAAGAGCATATAGAGAAGCTAAGGAAGGGGGAATTGAAGTGGAGCGATCTTGTGAAAATGGGAATAATAGAATACCTGGATGCAGATGAAGAATCAAATGCTTACATCGCACTGTCCCCAGATGAATTGACAAAGGAGCATACCCACTTGGAGATACACCCAACCGTGATTCTTGGGATATCAGCAAGCCTTGTTCCTTACGGGGAATACAACCAGGCTCCAAAGACGTTCCATGGAGTGAAGGTTGTGGAGCAGGGTCTGGGTGTTTATGCACTAAACTTTCCGATAAGGATGGATACTGATGTATCAATAGGTTGGTATCCCCAATCCCCTATCGTTGAAACCCTAGGATTCGAGATGTTGCCTAAGGAAGCTACCGCGGTTGGTCAGAATGTTGTGATAGCAATACTCGAATACGAAGGGTACAACATGGATGATGCGATTGTGATGAACAAGGCTTCCATAGAGAGAGGGCTCTTCAGGGCAACGTACTTCAGGCCTTACAAGACGGAGGAATTGAGATACGCTGGTGGGATGAGTGATAGGATAGAGGTTCCTCCAAAGGATGTTTTTGGATATAGGGGGGAGGAGGCTTATAGGAATTTGGAGGAGGATGGGATAGCGTACCCTGAGGCGGAGGTTGAGGAGGGAGATGTAATAATTGGGAAGACATCCCCTCCAAGATTCTTTGCGACCCTTGATCAATTGAGGGTTGGGATGGCGGCTAGGAGGGATTCTTCGATATCTGTAAGAAGGGGGGAGAGAGGTTGGGTAGACTTTGTTGTAATAACTGAGTCCGGAAATGGGAATAGGCTTGTGAAGGTTAGAGTAAGACAACCGAGGGTTCCTGAGCTTGGAGACAAGTTTTCAACAAGACATGGACAGAAGGGAGTAATTGGGATGATAGTTCCACAGGAAGACATGCCATTCACAGCTTCTGGGATAATCCCAGATATCATATTCTCTCCACATTCTATACCATCCAGGATGACGGTTGGACATCTAATAGAAACCCTTGCAGGGAAAGTGGGATGCTTGTATGGAAAGAAGATAGATGGAACAATGTTTGATGGTATGAGTGTGGAGGAGCTTAGGAGGATGTTACTGGAGATTGGTTTTAGGGATAGTGGAGAAGAAGTTATGTACAACGGAATAACTGGAGAAGAATACAAGGTTAGGATATTTGTTGGGAACATATATTATATGAGATTGAGACATATGGCTGCAAACAAGCTGCATGCAAGATCAAGAGGTCCTGTTGCCCTCCTGACAAGGCAGCCAACAGAAGGAAAGGCTCAGGAGGGAGGACTTAGGCTTGGAGAAATGGAAAAAGATGTATTGCTTGCACACGGTACCGCTTTGATATTGAAGGAAAGATGGAGCTCGGATGCCATAAAAGTTCCGGTTTGTAAGAAGTGTGGTTTGATAGGGTATCAGGACAAGTATAAAGGAAAGACCATATGCCCAATCCACGGAGAAGACTCAAAGATGGAGTGGGTTGAGATATCTTATGCTTTTAAGTTGTTCCTTGATGAGCTGATGTCCATGGGCATATATCCAAAATTATACGTTGGAACGAAGTTTGGTGAGGTGGAATGAGGGAGGTAAGGGGGAAGGTTGTTGGGATAAAGTTTGGAATACTGTCTCCAGACATGATAAAGAGGATGGCATCCATGAAGGTTACAAGGTCTGAACTCTATGACTCTGATGGTTATCCAATAGAGGGTGGATTAATGGACCCAAGAATGGGTGTTATAGATCCTGGACTGAGATGTAGGACATGCGGAGGAAGATTTGGAGAATGTAACGGACACTTCGGTTATATAGAGCTAGCAAGACCTGTAATAAACCCACTTTTTGGGGATATTATAAAGAATCTCCTAGAGACTTTCTGTCCAAAATGTGGAAGGTTGACACTCTCTGAAAAGGAGAAGGTCTGGGCAAAGGAGATGATAGAGAGATATAGAAGGTTCTACAAAGATGTTGAGTTAGAGAGCATATACAAGGAGGTAATAAAGAGGGCTGCAAAGACGAAGAAATGCCCTTACTGTGGATATGTAAAGAAACAGATAAGGTTCAAGAAACCTTGGTTCTTTTACGAAGAGGATAGGAGGTTGAATCCAAAGGAAATAAGGGAGAGGTTGGAGATAATAAGGGACGAAGACCTTCCTCTTGTTGGGATAGATCCTAATTCAGCAAGACCGGAGTGGATGGTCCTAACAATACTTCCAGTTCCTCCAGTAACCGCAAGGGCTTCGATAATATTGGAAACAGGGGAGAGATCTGAGGACGATTTAACCCATATCCTGGCGATGATAACAAGGACAAACAACAAGCTCCTTGAAAACATAAATGCTGGTAGCCCTGAGCACATAATAGATAACCTTTGGTTAAATTTACAGTACTACGTTGCCGCCTACATAAACAACGAGCTTCCAAACATGCCTCCCGCGAGGAGTAGGGCTGGGAGACCATTGAAGACTCTTGTTTCAAGGATAAAGGGGAAGGAGGGGAGGCTAAGGCAAAACCTTGAAGGGAAGAGGGTAAACTATTCTGCAAGGGCGGTTATATCACCGGATAACTACATCGACATAGATGAGGTGGGTGTTCCATATGAGGTTGCAATGGAGCTGACAGTTCCCGAAAAGGTGAATGAAATAAACATAGAGAAGCTTAGAAAACTAGTTTTGAATGGTCCTAAGAATTATCCTGGGGCAAACTATGTCATAACACCCGACGGGAAGAGGATTAGGATAACAGAACAGAACAAGGAGCAATTGGCCATGGAATTGAGGCCTGGATATGTTGTTGAGAGACATCTCATGGATGGAGATATTGCCCTCTTCAACAGACAGCCTTCCCTCCACAGGATGTCCATGATGGCCCACAGGGTTAGGGTCCTTCCTGGGAAGACGTTTAGGATACACCTTGCAACCACAACACCATACAATGCTGATTTTGATGGGGATGAGATGAATCTGCACGTACCTCAAACGGAGGAGGCGTTGGCGGAAGCTAGGATTATAATGGAAGTTAAGAAGCATATAATAACCCCAAGGTACGGTCTCCCAATAATTGGGCTGAAGCAGGGACATCTTTCTGGTCTTTATATCTTAACAAAGTTCCTTAACAAATTGACAAAATATGAGGCGTCAAGACTAATAGTTTCCTGTAAAATAGACAAGGATCTACCAGAACCTGCCGGATACGAAAATGGGGAACCTTATTGGACAGGAAAACAAATATTCTCACTCCTCCTTCCAGAAGACCTTGACTTTGAGGGAGAGACAGTCGATGGTCACAGGGTCGTTATAAAGAATGGGGAACTTATCGAGGGTTGGATAGACAGGAACACGGTTGGGGCTGAGAGAGGTAAGTTGCTTGCCCTCATAGTCAAGAAATACGGACTGGACTTTGCAAAGGAATTCATATGGAAGGCTTGCATGCTTGGGCTCAAGACATTAGAAATATATGGAGGAACGAGCTCTGTAGCCCACTATGACATCCCAGAAGAAGTAAGGGAAGAGATAAGGAAGATCATTGATGAGGCGGAGAAGAGGTCATTGGAACAGATAGAAATATACAAGGCTGGAAAGCTGCAACCACTCCCTGGAATGACGGCGAGAGAGACATTGGAGATACAGATTATCAAGATACTTGATGAGGCAAGGATGAAGATTGAGGATATCATGAAGAAGGCATTGGAGGGTGTTGAAAACTTCACCCTCAGCATGGCCCTTTCAAAGGCTAGGGGGGACATGCTGAACTTTGTCATGGTAGCCGGTTTGATAGGTCAGATGACGGTTAGGGGGAAGAGACCTAGGGAGGGTTACTTCAACAGAACGCTTCCTCACTTCAAACCCGGAGATATAGGACCTGTTGCTAAGGGGTTTGTAAAGTCGAGCTATTCGAGTGGAATGAATCCTGTGGAATTCTTCTTTGCCCACATGAGTGGGAGAGATTCTCTTATAGATACCCACGTCAGGACTCCAATCTCTGGTTACATGTATAGAAGGCTTTCCTTCACCCTCCAAGACCTATTTGTCAGATACGACAACACCGTTAGGGATGGTTGGGGTGTGATTGTTCAATTTAAATATGGGGAAGATGGTGTGGATCCCCAGAAGACGCTTGGAGGGAAGATAGATGTTAGGTCCATTGTTGAGCGGGTGATAGAGAATGAAGCTGGAGGAGGCAAGAAAGGTTCTTCCCGAAAAACTGTTCGAAGAGCTAAGTAAAGTTGTGAAAGAAAAGAAGATAAAGGGTAAATTGCTCGAGAAAGTTGTTGAAGAGGTTGTAAAAGAATATTTAAGATCTCAAGTGGATCCTGGAGAAGCTGTTGGAATGGTTGCGGCCCAGTCTATTTCGGAACCTGCAACCCAGATGACCATGCGTACAAAACACTACGCTGGGGTTGCTGAGAAGAATATTACGGTGGGTCTTCCAAGGATAATAGAGATCTTGAATGCAAAAAGAAAGCCTTCAACACCGATGATGAGGATATATCTAAAGAATAGTAAGGATAAGAAGGCTGTTGAGGAGTTTGCGAGAAAGATTCAGGAAGTAACTTTAGAAACAATAAGTAAGAACATATCATTTGACATAATGAACAACAGACTTATCTTGGAAATCGACAAAGAGTTCGTGAAGAAGTTTGGGATAACAACAGAGAAGATTGAGAAGGCTCTTAAGGGATTGAAGGGTGTGAAGTTTGAGATAAAAGGAGATAAGATATATTTACATCCGAAGAAGGAGGGGATAAAGGAGTTATACACTCTTAGAAATAAGATAAGGGATGTTCTTGTTAGTGGTGTAAAGGGGATAAAGCAGGTTTATATAAACAAAGAGGATGGAGAATACTTTATAGAGACATTCGGGACGAACCTTAGAGAAATTCTTAAGATGGAGGAAGTTGATATTTCGAGGGTAACATCAAATGACATATTTGAGGTTTGGGAAGTGCTTGGGATTGAGGCTGCGAGGAACGCAATAGTAGAGGAAATTTTAAAAGTGCTGAAGGAACAAGGTCTTACGGTCGATGTAAGGCATATATTACTTGTTGCTGATCTTATGACTGTGGATGGTAGGATAAAGGGGATAACGAGGTATGGAATACCTGGGGAGAAGTCCTCCATACTTGCTAGGGTTGGGTTTGAGACACCAGTAAAACATTTAACTTTATCCTCCATCAGAGGTGAAGTTGAGGATATGAGTGGTGTGTTGGAGAATGTGATGGTGAATCAGATGGTTCCTTTAGGAACAGGGCTACCAAAACTAATACTAGGTGCTTTGTATGAGGGAGGAGCTGAGGAAGGCGATACAGGAGAATAGGGTTGTGATAGGGACAGAGAGAACAATAAAGCTTATAATGAATGGTAAGGTGAAGAAAGTAATTGTGGCGAAGAATTGTCCTGAGCACATAAGAAATAGGCTGGAATATTACTCAAAGATCTACAACATTGAAATCTTTGAGTTTGATGGTGATAACAAGGATCTTGGAACCTTTTGTGGAAAACCATTCAGCATAGCAGTGCTGGGGATCCTCCATGGTTAAGATAAAGTGGACAACAGAAGAACTTAGATATATGAGCGTGTTTGAGACACTTACGGGAGCAATAGT
>CAZUOK010000026.1:0-806 GCA_964622145.1 Candidatus Woesearchaeota archaeon
CAAATGGGGGTGATGGAAATTAAACGAGGTGCTGGAGAAAATAGGGGAGGGGAAGACCGCAAAGGAGATATCCGGGGAGCTGGGGATCCCTTTATCAACAGTTTACTACAGGATAAGAAAACTAAAGGAAAGAGGAATACTAAAGGAAAAGTATGAAATTGACTGGAAAAAGCTTGGATATGATGTTACAGCTTTTGTTTTAATAGAAACAAGGGGATTAAGCATATCAGATCAGAGGAAGCTCATAGAGAAAATAAAGAAGATGAAAGGGGTTGTTGATGCGAAGATAATATCGGGCAAGTACGATATAATACTCCAGGTGATTTCGAAAGATATAGGGGAATTTACTAGGAAATTGGACAAGATAAAGAAGTTTAAAGAGGTAATTAGGACAGAAACTCTATTTGTATTGGGTGATTAGGATGAAAAGATTGTGCTTTTTGGATGTGGAGGAGGAAATGGAGAAGGAAATAAGAGATATCCTTGAAACATTCAAGAAGTTGGATGAGATAAATCTTGAAGAGGAGGTGATCGTGCATCCGATGGAAATAAAGAATGTAATGAGAGAGGATGTTCCCAATAGATTTGAGATGAGAGAATATTTGGAAAAACTGAATACAGAAGAAGGGTTTGTTGTAGGACCTAAGGTGGTGTTGGAGGAATGATAGAACTCTTGGAAAGGAGCAAGAAATATAACCATTTCATAACTGTTGTTGGAGAGGAGGAAATAAGAAAGCAGGAAAGATCTTCTGAGGGGAAATTTTCAGGATTTTATTTTTCTCTCAAGGACAACCTTTGTGTAAAGG
>CAZUOK010000026.1:816-8913 GCA_964622145.1 Candidatus Woesearchaeota archaeon
GTGTAAAGGGTTTCAGAACCACCGCCGGATCAAAGATTCTTGAGAACTATTATCCCCCATTCTCATCAACCGTTTACGAAAGACTGAGAAGGGAGGGGGCAATCTTTCTAGGAAAGACAAACATGGATGAATTTGGTTTTGGTAGTTTTGGAACGAATTCCGGATTTGGTCCAGCTAGAAACCCCTTGGATGAGGAAAGGGTTACTGGAGGAAGTAGTTCAGGGGCTGGAGGATCAGCAAAGGTATTTGAAGGAGAGAATTACTTTGCAATAGCTGTTAGTACTGGGGGTTCAATAGCAAACCCTTCTGCCTTTTGTTCGGTTTACGGCCTAACACCAACTTACGGAACGGTATCCAGGTGGGGTTTGATATCTTATGCGGATTCTTTGGACAAGGTGGGAGTAATATCAAGTGATCCTCTCCTCCCATTCCAAGTACTGGAAGTTATTTCTGGTCCTGATGGAAGGGATTCTACATGCGTTAGGAAGTATAAGATAAAGGAAGATAAAGTGGAAGAGATTGCTGTAATTGAAAACAGCTTGGATGTGGATAAGAAAATAAGGGAGAGAGTAGTTGAGAAAATTGATGAAATCTCCGAAAGATTTAGGGTTAAGTACATAAAGGTGAACTGGTTGGAGTATGCCCTCTGGAGTTACTACATAATAGCTATGGCTGAGGCTAGTTCCAATCTTGCAAGATTTTGTGGAATGACATCTGGAGTTGTTGGTGATCCAAGAGGAAAAGACTTCCTACAATATTTTTCAGAGATAAGAAGCAAATACCTTGGAAAAGAGGCTAAAAGGAGAATAGCTGTTGGTACAATAATAAGGACAAAGGGATTTAGGGGAAAATATTATATGAAGGCTTTGAAGGTTAGGAGGTGGATTATAAAGGAGTATAAGAAGATATTCAGGAAGTACGATCTGATCATAACACCCACTATGCCTATTCTACCTCCTAGGATAGAGGATGTTGAAAAGCTTCATCCTGTTGAAGTTTACAAGATAGATATACTAACAGTACCTCCAAATCTTGCAGGTTTACCCCATTATAACATACCCATCGATAACTTTGTAGGTATATTAGTTATAGCGGATCACTTCCAGGAGAACAAGATACTACATTTCACAAAGGAGGTGATTACATGATTGTTGGACTGGAAATACATGTCCAGATAAACACAAGGTCCAAACTGTTTTGTGCTTGTCCAACAGAGAAGAGTGATGTTCCAAACAAGAATGTTTGTCCAATCTGCCTAGGTCTTCCAGGTAGTAGGCCTATGCTAAACAAGGAAGCCCTCTTAAAGGCTTTGAAGGTTGCAAGGATCTTGAACTGCAAGATAAACAGGAGATTTTTCTTTTCCAGGAAGGTTTACTTTTACCCGGACCTCCCAAAGAACTTCCAGATAACTCAGTATGAGATACCCATAGGGTTCGATGGTGTGTACAAGGGAATAAGGATAAAAAGAGTCCATTTAGAAGAGGACCCTGCAAGGATCTACTACAAGCAGGGGATTTTAAAGAGTGAGTACTCTTTGATAGATTATAACAGAAGTGGTATTCCACTTGTTGAGATTGTAACTTATCCAGATTTCAGAAGCGCTGAGGATGTTGAGGAATTTTTGAGAAGTCTTGTAAAAGAACTGGAATATTTTGAGATATTTAATCCAAAGAAGAATACTTGGAGGGTGGATATAAACGTTTCATTAGAGAAAGGGTATAGAGTGGAGATAAAGAATGTTAGTGGGTTCAAGAATGTTGTCAGGGCAATAGTATCGGAAGTTGCAAGACAGAGGATGTTGCTGAGGATTGGAAAGGCTGTGAAAAGAGAAGTAAGGATATGGGATGAGGTTTCAAACAAAACCGTCCCAATAAGAAGAAAAGAACTTGAGGAGGAGTACGGGTATATCTTGGAGCCGGATCTTCCTTTCTTCGAGGTTTCTGATGAGGTACTTAAGGAAATAGATGAAGAGATCTCAAAAAGACCTGAAGAAGTCATAGAGAGCTTGGTTAAAGAAAGGGGGATTTCAAGGGAGTTGGCTGAATCCATTGTTTACAACAAACTACTTGAGGTTTACAAAAAAGCCTGTGAGCTTGTTGATCCAAAGAGGGCTGCAATCTTTGTTGGAAATTACCTTGTGAAGTCTCTGAATTACCTTAGAAAAGATATCAAGGAGATAGATTTAGAGAGATTTTACAGACTCCTTAGAATGCTTGGGGAGGGGAAGGTCTCAGACAGATATGTGAAGGAGGCTATAAAGTGGATTTGTGAAGAAAAGGAAATTGAAATAAAAAAATATGATGTTGAAGAGATTGTTTGTGAATTTTTCAAGGAAAGGAGGGATCTTTTGGATGAAATGAAGAAGAATGAGAGGGTTATTGATTACGTTGTTGGTGAGATATTGAAGAGAACTCAGTACTCTGTTGATCCAAGAGAGGTCAGGAAGAAGATATTGGAGATGGTTGAGAACAACATTTTTTAATTCACCCTCCCCTCCCTCCTTGTGAGTGAGAAGGAAACAATCCTAATGGTGGTGTCGGATTTCCTGTATTCCCTTTCCCAAGGGATATTCCTCCCACTCTTTGTTTATACCCTAGTTAAAAAGCTTGGATTGAGAAGTATTGGTATCTTCTATTCCCTTTTTAACATGTTCATAGGGTTCTCCATTGGGATATCGTTTTACATAAACAGGAAGATCCCTGAGAAGTGGATAATAATGGTAGCGACATTGTTGTTATTTCCTGTAAATCTTATCTCTTTGCTGTCAAAAAGCGAGATCCTGCTAACCATTATGGTAATCTTGATAGGTTTTTTGTATGGGATCCAAATAAGTCCGAACAGCGAGATTGCAATAAAGATATCTGAAAAATGCCTTTACTTTTCCCTTCTCTCATACTACACAGGGATGGGCCTTGGAGGTTTTCTCTTTTACAAGTTTATGGGCTTCTTTGTTGAGGATATATTAAGATCTTCCTTTACAATATCTTCAATGATCCTTCTTTCCCTTCCCCTCTTCTACGCTGCAACAAGGAGACTGTGACAACAGTAGAAGAATTCTTGGAGAGAAGTTACACTCTTGGACAACAACAGTAAATGCTTTTGAATGGTTGTGTGGAGCAAAGACAAGATGGAAGCTTAAGAACATTGGAGATCATCCGCATAACAAACAGACTACTATTAAACACTTTAAACAAAAAGATTTCAGGAAATTTGAAAGCTTTGGTTTGTTCTTGGTTTAAGCAACCGCCCCGGCCGGGATTTGAACCCGGGTCACCGGATTGACAGTCCGGTATCCTATCCGGGCTAGACTACCGGGGCTGCAATAACTCTTCTTCCACGATCTCTTTTAAACATTTCTCTTTCTAATACAAGTTATGCTAAGGCCTGAGGAAAGTTATTGGGATTTCTGTGGAGAAGGGAGGAAGTACAATATACCTTGTAGGAAAGAATAAGATTCAAAGTTACGAACCTTCTTTGATCCGCAGAGATATTTTGGGAGACCTTCTAAATGTCTTGGATAGGCTTAAAGTTCCAAAGGACTTTCCGGATAGGGAGAACGTGGAAGAAATCTTGAAATATCTCAGGAAACACTTAAAGAAAGTTCTATCCTAAGACTCCTACAAAAATCCTTCTTCTTCTTGGACCATCCAGCTCCAACAGAAGGATTTCTTGCCATGTTCCCCTTACTATTTTTCCATCCTTTACCGGGAGAACAAGGAAAGGTTTTGTGAATGCTGATCCAACGTGGGCATGGGCATTGTCATCAATCCTGTCATGCTTGTAGCCTTCCCTGAGAAACAACTCCTTGAATGCTCTGAGGTAGTCTTCCCTTATGTTTGGTTCATCCTCATTGAGAATTACCGTGCAGGTTGCGTGCGGAAGAAAAACAATGCAAATACCTTCTTTTATCCCACTTTCTTCGACAACTTCCTCAACCTCCCTTGTTATGTTTACGATATCAAATCTTTCCCTTGTCTCAACATCAAATACCTTTGAGTACATGGCTCAGCCCTCGGCAAATTCATCATTCTTCAGTTACCCTAGGGTTCATCACAAAAAAGATTGATCAATCGAGGATTTTTAACTTTTTAGATGAAAAGATTTAATAGGTCCACATATTCCTGAACGGTGATGGATATGATAAGACAACCAATAGTTTGCATGCTTGGACATGTGGATCATGGGAAGACAGCCCTTCTTGACAAAATAAGAGGTACTGCCATACAAAAGAAAGAAGTTGCTGGGATAACACAGCATATAGGGGCAACGGAGATTCCGATCGAGATAATAAAGGAGATTGGGAAAGATTTGATGGACCTGTTTAAGGTGGAATTTAAGATACCTGGTTTGCTGTTCATAGATACCCCCGGTCATGAGGCCTTCAGTTCTTTGAGACAAAGGGGGAGCTCAATTGCGGATCTTGCTGTTCTTGTTGTTGATGTTACCTCGGGATTTCAACCCCAGACTTATGAATCAATAGATTTCCTGAGAAAATTTAAAACGCCTTTTGTTGTTGCCGCAAACAAGATAGATTTGATCCCAGGGTGGAAAGACTCAGGAACAACATCCTTTCTCAAAAGCTGGAACCTCCAAAGGGAGGATACAAAACAAAGGCTCGAGGAAGTTGTCTACAAGATTGTTGAGAAGCTTGGGGAATTGGGATTTAATTCTGAAAGATTTGATAGAGTAAGAGATTTTACAAAAGAGATTGCGATAGTTCCAACAAGTGCTGTGACAGGGGAAGGTATAGCTGAGTTGTTACTCTTGCTCGTTGGACTTTCCCAGAGATACCTTGAGGAAAGCCTCAAGGTAGATGTCTCGGGTCCGGCAAGGGGGACAGTTCTTGAAAAAAAGGAAATGAGGGGGGTTGGGACGGTGATCGATGTTATAGTGTATGATGGGATACTAACAAGTAGGGATTATCTTGTCATTGGAGGTATAGAGGGTCCAATAGTAACGAAAGTAAGGGCAATTTTGAAGCCTAAAGAATTAAAAGAGATAAGGATGGCAAGATCAAAAGATTTTGTTAAGGTTGATGAGGTCAGGGCAGCTTGTGGGGTTAGAATAATCGCTCCGAATCTTGAAGAAGTAATCCCAGGTATGCCATTCAGATCTGTGAGAAGCGAGAAGGAAATTGAGGAGGCAAAGAGGGAAATTGAGAGGAGCATAAGTGAGATAAGGTTTGAGAGGGATGTTGAGGGGATAGTTGTAAGGGTGGATTCCCTAGGATCTTTGGAGGCTTTGATAAAGGTCTTTGGAGACCTTGGGGTTCAAGTAAAAAAAGCAGACATAGGACCTCCAACAAAAAAAGATGTACTTCTATTGGAGTCCTTTGTAGAGAAGAAGCCTGAACTATCCTGTATCGTATGCTTCAATGTGGATGTTCCTGAGGATGTTAGAAAGCTTGCTGAGGAGAAGGGTGTGAAGATAATAAACGAGAAGGTGATATACTGGATAAAGGAGAAATATCTTGAGTATAAGGAAGAAACAATAAGGATGAGGATTCTAAGGGAACTTGAGAAGATATCCTTCCCAGCAAAGATAAAGATACTTCCAGGATACGTCTTTAGAATATCAAAGCCTGCGATTGTTGGGGTAGAGGTCCTTGGAGGTGAGCTTAGACCAAGCACTTACTTGATGAGGGAGGATGGGAAGGAGGTTGGTCTTCTGAAGAGCATACAGTATGAGGGGAAATCCTTAAGATCTGCGAAGAAAGGGGAGAGGGTTGCAATTTCTATAGATGGTCCTACTGTTGGGAGACAGATAAAGGAGGGGGATATCCTGTACACAAGCATTTCTGAAAGGGATTTCTATGTATTGAAGAAGTACAAGAGCTATTTGACAGAAGATACAATTGAGGTTTTGAGAGAGATCGTGAGGATAAAGAGGAGCAAGAATCCCATATGGGGGATGAGGGAGTTTGATTAATCTATATCAAATGTCTTTTTTATCTCCTCAACAATCTTCCTCTTTAGTGATATCATTTCGAGGGGCTTTATATCCCTTCCAAGGAGATCCATGAGCATCTTTGCAACCTCAATTTCTTTGCTGTCAAATTTCTTTTCAAGATATTCCAACTCTATTTCTTCAAGTGTTTTTTCCCTAACACATTCAACAAACTCCTCCTCAGGATTTTCAAGCTCGCTATCATCTATATACACGTATAGATAACCCATCTTTTTACCCAATTCCTCAAGATAGTTCCTGTTTATTCTGTTCCTATTACCATCTCTAAGCCTTCCAAAGACTCTTATTATCATTATCTCTCCTTTTCCGTATTCCCTCCTTATAGCCTCTATGAGGTCACTGTTTAATTCTATTATGGATTTCCTTGGACATGGAACATCTTTTATCTTTATTTCTCTAACATTTGTCTTTACCCACTTCCTTTCATTCCCCCCTTCGAATAATCTAACTATAAAGAACCCCTTCTCCTTGTCCTTCTTCATCTCAGAGAGATCCCAGAATTCCGTTGATCCGGGATAAAATACCCTCCTCCCAACGTCCTCAAATCTGGAGTGCCAATGCCCCCCCGCGTAATAATCGAATCCCTTCGGAAGCAGGTTTATGTCTATATCGGGGAATCTTGATGTTACAGAGTTTACTATATGATGAAAGAGAAATATTTTGAATCTGCAATCTTCTGGGAATTTTACAACCAATTTGCTGTATATATCCTTTATCCTAACCCTCCTCCCAGGCACCCCACACAGAAATACTTTTCCAAATGTTTCACCTCTACAAACAATAAAATCTCCCTCCTTCTTAAAGTACCTCTTAGATCCCAGATTCTTCAACAGAGAAAGTCTCTCAAGAACAGACAAGAATGTTTCATTGAGGTATATGTCATGATTTCCTGGAACAATGAAGAGAGGTATCTCATTTTCTCTCAGCTTCTTCAAGTTTTCGATCGCAATTAGTACCGAAGATATGGATGGGCTTGCCCTCTCAAACAGATCTCCCGAATGGACCACAAAGTCAACATTTTCTTTTAAAATTTCCTCTATAGACCTCTCAAATGCCTTATAAAAATCCTCTTCTCTCTCCTTTAACTTGAAGTTCCTTGCCCCTAGGTGGGTGTCTGATATGTGTGCGAATTTGACTTCATCCATCACTCACAAGTTTTGAAAAATCTTCTTAATAGACTTTTCCCTCCCAAAACACATGGTGAAGGTCTCCGTGAATAGGGAAAAGTGTATTGGCTGTGGGCTTTGCATAAGCCTTGTACCAGATGTGTTTGAGATGGACGAAGAGGGGAAGTCGAAGGTAAAGATGGAGGAAATTAATGACGAAGATCTATTAAAAGAGGTCAGGAGGGCTGCGGAGAGCTGCCCAGTTGGGGCAATAGAAATCAAAGAATAAAAGAAGAAATTACTCTATGATGAGGATCTCCTGAACATCGTATATCTTTCCTTCGTATTTTGCATATATTATGACATTTACTTTGTCCCCACTTGACACACTGTAGTCTACGCAGATGTCGTTTATTCCTTGGGAAATACTTATGGGATAGTTTATTGTTTGGGATGCATCACTACAGTTTACTGCATTCACATTTGTTTGGTTTCCAACATCAACCCTTTCAATCGTAACTCCTGAAAGGTCACAGTAGAGTGTTATTCCAAGCTTTCCATCTTCCTGTCTAAATCCTCTTATTACTCTAAATTTTGACACAAATTCTGTCTGACTTATTGCCCCTCCAATAGCTTCCTGGCCTGTTGTTGTCACGCTTGCTACTGTTCCCTTCAGGAAATAGAATACTCCTGTTGTTATAACAACTATCATCACGAGAAGTAGTATTGTTGCAATCACTGTAGAGATACCCCTCATAAGGTGTTTAAATACAAAAAGCTTAATTAATGTTTCCATACATCACAGGTTGGTGGTCCTGGATCAAATGAGATTTACAGAACTCTTTGTTCTAACTTGTTTCATAGTCTTTTCCTTTGAACTTGTATTTCCCGAAATAATACAACTTCTTTCTTTTTCTCTGGATGATGCAATAAGCCAGCCATGGAGATGGATAACGAATGCTTTCGTTCACGCATCCTTTGCTCATATACTCTTCAATTCCATAGTCATAATAAGCATAGGATC
>CAZUOK010000027.1:0-5031 GCA_964622145.1 Candidatus Woesearchaeota archaeon
GTGGAGGAGATAAAGAAGAATCTGAAATACTTCGTTGGAAAGGAGGTTGAGAGGAGGAACCTACACATAACGTATGGATTTTTGAAAAAGAATAGGGTACCAGATCTTGGAAGGGAGGATGTAAAGAATGTTGTTAAGATATTACAAGACATCTCTTTTAAACCCTTTGAGATGGAACTCAAGGGAATTGAATTGATACCAAACGAAAGAAATCCTAGGGTTATTGCAATAGGATGTGGGAAAAACAAGGATAAGTTTATTGAAATACAAAGAATTATTGAGGAGAAGTTGAGGGAAGTTGGGATAAATTCTGACTGGCATCCTCCACACCTAACTATATTTAGAGTGAAAAGAATACTTGACAAAAACCTTTTCTACAAGATCTACGAAGAGATAAAGGATACTGAGATAGGAAATATTATTGTGGACAACGTAAAGCTCAAGAAGAGTACATTAACACCAAGAGGACCAATATATGAAGACATCTTCGTCAAGACCTTATCCTCTTAACAACCTTGTACCCCATTATATCCCAGTATTCTACCTCAATTCCTTCTGATATCTTCTCCTTCAGTTCATCCTCGACCTCCGCCTCAAAGGTTTCGTATGTCTCCATGTCCATTACTTGGACCTTCATCTTCTCCCCTTCTCTTTGTATATATATCACCTGGCCTGTCTTCTTCTCTATTATTGGTGCCTCTATCTTATCATCAGTTCCCTTTATCGTCTCTCTCCTCTTCCCATCTATGAGCCCTATTGCAACAATCCTTGCCTTTGCAGCCCCATGTTTTCCTGGGGAAGATGTTGTTATGCTCAAGACTTTACAAGGAGCACCATCTATTATCACAAAGCTTCCTGGCTTTAGGGAATTCACGGTAACCATTCTCGTTGCCATGTGGTAGGAACTCCAAGCTCTTTTTATAAAAATTTCTAGAGTCTTCTCCAGTCTATTTCGTAGTACGTCACATCCCCCTCCACATCAACAACAGCCAAAAGCACTTTCTTCCTCGTTGAGTGGGCAACCCTAACAACAGAAGCTAAGAATTCAAGATCTATCTTATCCCCCTGCCTAAAAACCCAAACTATCCACTTTGAGTGAACATTCCTATCCTTAATCTTTGCCCCCTTTTCATATACTCTAAAGTCCGCACCAAACTTTAATCCAGCACCAACTATGTAACCTCTTGATTTTAAATCTTTATAGACACAGTATTTCTCGAGGAACCTCTCATCAATCTTCCTCCCAATCTCTATTATTTCATCCTTTCTAAGACTTTTAGATCCTGATAGAACTTCCAAGACCCTCTTTTCAACAAGGTAAAGAGCTTCGTAGAGATTCAAAACCACCTTGTTCTCAACTATTTCCCCAACGAGTTTACTGGCATACTTCAGGCTTTCAGGAGTCTTTGGACATACAACAAAGCTCCCTTGCAAATATCCTTTCATAGTACCACCTTGAGAACGACAAAAAGAATTATTGGTATGAGGAGATAAGGTAATATATTCCTTCCTCTGCTTTCAACCTTTTCCTCACTTGTAATCCTGACATATTCATATATTGTATAGCAATTGCTCTCCTCATCACATACCTTTATCTCGTTCACCCCATCCACTGGTCTAAAGCTTACTTCCCTTTCAAAGAGTAGGGAAGATGTGACAAAACTGTCCACAAGGACTCCATTTGCAAGTATTCTAAAGCTCCTTGCATAGTCCTTGAGATTCAATATCTTTATCTTTTCCCTGACAAACTCTCCCTCCCTAACATTTTCTTTATCGATCCTGTGATCAAGGACTGCAAAATCTCCAAGAATCCTATATATCTTTACCGGGAACTTCTTCTCATACTCCCCAATCTTTATCCTAAGGAAGTATTCTCCATCAAGAAGGGGTACCCTAAATACATGGCTTACCTCTTCTGACTTCCCAGGCTCGATCCTAACAATTCCTTCCTGTACAGTTTGCCCTCCAATGTCTATTGAAAGGTTGAATTCCTCCCACTCAGAGCACTCGGATCCATTCACAACAAAGGATATTTGAACAAGGTCTCCTCCAAGAATATTCAATACGTCGTTCTCTACGAAAACAAAGCTCTTGTTTGTCTTTGAAGTTATCTCAACATCCGAAACACTCACACAGGAAAGAATTAGAGGAATTGTAAGCAAGAGAATCAAAAATCTCATATTCCCTCCCTTATGTCCTCATAGCCTATCCAGGCTATCAAAAATCCCATAAACAACAGCATTGGACCTATAATTCCAAGCAAGACTTCAATTACCTTTGGAAGGTAAGTGTACGTCAAGTATCCACCAGCAAACAGTAATAATAGACCAAATATAAGCTCCTTTATTCCTACCTTCATAACCCGGTAAGAGCCAGTTAAACTTTAAAATGTTTCCTGGAGTAGTGAAGACTAAACAAAGGTGGTAAGAATGGGAGTAGTGCTAGTCGGTAAGAAGCCCAAACTGAACTATGTTATGGCAGTGCTAACACAGTTTAACAGTGGGGAGCAAGAGGTTGAAATAAAGGCAAGAGGAGGGGCAATAAACAAGGCAGTGGATGTTGCAGAATATGTAAGGAACAGACTTATGCCAGAAGTAAAGATAAAGGAAATAAAGATATATACAGAGCAGATAGAAGGGAAGGAGGGAAAGCCCGTGAACGTATCAGTCATATCAATAGTGCTTACCAAGTGATGGAGAGTGATTGAGGAAGGAGACCTAGTAAAGGTAAAGTATGAAATAAGGGTTGATGGAGAAAAGATAGAAGAAAAAGAGGTAGAGTCTCTTGTTGGTCTTTCATTTATTTATCCGTTTATAGAAAGGATTCTTATTGGAAAAGATATAGGAGAATACAAGGAAATACTTCCGCCTGAAAAGGCATTTGGGAAGAAAGATCCTTCCCTTATCCAAATCATCCCAATGAGATATTTTAGGATAAATGGGGTAAATCCAAGGCCTGGGATGTTCATAGAGGTTGATGGGAGTGTTGGTAGGATAATCTCTGTATCTGGTGGGAGAGTTCTTGTTGATTTCAATCACCCGCTTGCTGGAAAGGAGATAGAAGTAAGAGTTTCAATAATTTCTGTTGAAAAAGATCCTAAAAAGAAGATCTCCTTCCTTTCAAAGGTCATCCTGAATAGGGACATCAGGTTTGATGTGGAGGATAGAAAAGTTAAAATATATGAAAGTATTCCTGAGGACCTAAAAGAGATGTTTTTAGAGAACGTAAGGAAGCTTGGGTATGAGGTGGAGATGCATGGATGAAGAGAAGATATTCATAACAGATGAAGAATTGCAGGAAATACTTAGAAGAGCAGAAGCAAAAATAAAGGTTGTTGGAATAGGAGGAGCTGGAAATAACACTATACACAGGCTAAGAGAGATGGGGATTGTTGGTGCTGAGCTTATAGCTGTTAATACGGATGCTCAACACCTTCTAAGGGTAAAGGCGGATAAGAAGATACTGATTGGAATAGAGACAACAAAGGGCTATGGATCTGGAGGAGATCCAAAGATCGGAGAGGCTGCAGCAAAAGAAAGTGAGCACGTATTGAAGAAAGCGCTTGAAGGAGCGGACATGGTATTTATAACTTGTGGGCTCGGTGGGGGGACTGGTACTGGAGCTTCACCAGTGATAGCGGAGATTGCGAAGAAGCTTGGAGCACTGACAATAGGGGTTGTAACCCTCCCGTTTAGTATAGAGGGAAGGAGGAGGATGGGCATAGCACTTGAGGGGTTGGACAAACTTAGGGATCATGTTGACACAACAATAGTTGTTCCAAATGATAAACTACTAGAGGTTGCTCCAGACCTTCCAATAGATGCCGCATTCAAGACATCAGATCTCATACTCGCAAATGCGATAAAGGGAACAACAGAAATAATAACAAAGCCTGGTCTTGTAAACGTGGACTTTGCAGATGTAAGGGCTGTGCTTGAGAATGGAGGATTTGCTGTAATCGGAATGGGAGAGAGCGATTCAGAGAACAGGGCTGAAGAGGCTGTTCAAAAGGCACTCTCAAACCCACTTCTAACGGTTGATATAACAGGGGCAAAGGGTGCATTGATACACATAGTTGGAGGTAGGGACTTAACGCTTTGTGAAGCTAGGACAATAGTGGATTCCATAGCAAGAAGATTGGATCCTGACGCGAAGTTTACTTGGGGAGCCCTAATAGAGAATGAGATGGAGAAGAGGATAAGGGTACTAGCTATAATAACTGGTGTTACACCACAGGAGATAAAAGAAAGAGCATTCTTTGAGAGCAAGGAGGTTAAGAAAATTGAAGAAGAGCTTGGTATCAAGTTTTTGGAGTAAAATAGAAGAATACAGGAGAATACTAAAGATCGCAAGGAAACCAACAATTGATGAAATAAAGAGGGCTTCAAAAGTAAGCTTCATAGGGATTATTGTCGTTGGTGTTATTGGTTTTTTAATTCAATTACTGCTCTCAATTATAGGGTGATTTGATGCCAATCTGGGCTGTTAAGTGTGTTGCAGGTAGGGAACCAATACTCGCTGACAAGATAGAGGCTAGAACAAAGAGATTGGGGCTTGGAATATATGCTGTATTTGTGCCTCCAAGCATAAAGGGGTTTGTGTTTGTGGAAGCGGAGAGTTACGATGACGTTCTCCAAAGCGTGTATGGGGATAGGAACTTTAGGGGAATTATAAAGGATCCTATACCTATAGAAGAGCTGAAGAGCCTTCTAGGTATAAAGGAAAGAGAGATTGAGGTGAATCCTGGAGATATAATAGAGCTCATAAGTGGTCCATTTAAGGGGGAACAGGCAAAGGTTATAAGGGTTGATAAGGGGAAGGGAGAGGTAACAATAGAGTTATTGGATGCCGCAATACCTGTCCAGATCACAGTGAAGATGGATGACATAACAGTGGTCAAGAGGAAGGGTGAGTAGGATGGTAAGGGTAAGGCTGATGGTAGAAGGTGGGAAAGTAAGTGCGAAGGATGTAGGGCCAAAGATTTCTCAATACAAGATAGATATTTCGAAGGTTGTTGAGGAAATAAACAAG
>CAZUOK010000027.1:5041-8711 GCA_964622145.1 Candidatus Woesearchaeota archaeon
AGGATTTTGAGGGGATGACAATACCGGTTGAGATAGAAGTAGATCCCTCCACAAAGGAATTTGAAGTGTTCGTTGGAACTCCCCCAACAAGTCAGTTGATATTAAAAGAAATAAAGGCAGAAAAAGGAGCTAGTAAGCCAAAGGAGGAAGTTGTTGGAAACCTATCTATGGAGCAAGTTATAAAAATAGCTCTTATGAAGAAAGAATCACTCAATGCAAAAACTTTAAAATCAGCTGTAAAGACCATCCTTGGAGTCTGCGTTTCAATGGGAGTGAACGTTGAGGGTAAGGACCCAAAGATTGTTACGAAAGAGGTTGATGAAGGGGTATACGATGAGATCATAAAAAAGTTTGAAGGGGAGTGGGAATGATATCGGACGAGGAAATACTAAAGGCAATAGAGGAAGTTAGGAAGATTTCAAAGAGAAGGAACTTTGTCCAATCCTTTGAGCTAGCCATAAATCTACAGAATATTGATCCCACAAAACAGGAAAATAAATTTGAAATATTCGTTACACTCCCGAAGGGAAGGGGAAAGGATGTGAGGGTTTGCGCATTCGTCAGCGACGAAAACTACGAGAAGGCAAAGAAGTACTTTGATCTTGTGATAAAGAAGGAAGATATGGAGAAGATAGCCTCTGATAAGAGGAAATGTAAGAAGATAGCAAAGAACTACAAGTACTTTGTTGCTGAAGCTCCTGTCATGAGCTTTGTTGGGAAGTACTTTGGGAGATATCTGGCTCCTAGGGGGAAGCTTCCGAACCCAAAGGGAGGAATGATAATCCCTCCGAACGCAAACTATGAAGAGGTTTTGAAAAGGGTAAAGAACACCGTCAGGATTGTATTCGATAAGAAGCACAGAGTAATCCACGTACCGGTCGGGACGGAGAACATGAAGGATGCTGAGATACTTGAGAACATAAAAGCTGTTATAAATTCTGTTGTAAATGCTCTCCCAAGAGGATGGGAGAATATAGGGTCCATTTATCTAAAATTAACAATGGGTCCAAGTGTGAGGGTGAAGTGAGTTGGTAGCTCCTTGGAAGATTGAGGAGTTGAAGGAGCTAAAAGAGTTGATAAAAAAGCACAAGACAATTGGAATTATAGAAGTATTTGGGATGCCAGCAGCACCTCTCCATGAGATAAGGAAAAGGCTGAGAAAAAAGGCGATAATAAGGATGAGTAAGAAAAGAATTATAGAAAAAGCCCTAAAAGAAACAGAGAACGAAGAGATGGTAAAGTTCCTTGGGAAGATGCCTGCCCTGATATTTACGAATGAGGATCCTATAAAGATATTCAAGGAAATAATGAGATACAAGATCCCAGCACCAGCAAAGCCTGGTGCTGTGGCTCCGAAGGACATTGTGATACCAGCTGGCCCAACACCCCTCCCCCCAATGGCGATAGGACAGCTAAAGGCCTTGGGATTGAAGACAAAGGTGGAAGGGGGAAAGGTTGTAATACTTGAGGATAAAGTTGTTGTGAAAAAGGGGGAAGAGATAAAGAAAGAAATTGCTGAGCTTGTAAACAAGCTGGATCTAAAACCTCTGGAGGTTTGCCTAAACGTATTATGCTTATCTGATAAAAAGACTATCTTCTCAAAAGAAGATCTTGAACTTTGTCTCAAAGACTTCAGGGAAGATATGAAAGAACACTTCCTTAACGCCCTTTACCTAGGTATTGGAATAGGGTGGATAAACAAGTATACTTCCATCCCAATAATAAGGAATGCTTATCTCAAAGCCCTATCACTTGCTAGGGGAATATTACTCCCTGTAAAGGAATCTGTTGAGGAATTTGTTAAGAGGGCATACAGGATAGCAAACGTTTTAAATGAAAGGTTGGGAGGTGTGTGATATGATGTACATCTACGCAGCCCTGTTGCTTCATGAGGCTGGAAAGGACATCACAGAGGAAAACTTGAAGAAAGTGCTTGAAGCTGCTGGAGTTCAGGTTGATGAGGCAAAAGTAAAGGCAATATCTGAGGCATTAAAGGAAGTAAATATAGAGGAAGTTATAAAAGAAGCTCAAACAGCACAGGTTGTTGCCCCAGCTCCAGCACAACCAAAGGAAGAAGAGAAGAAAGAGGAAAAGAAGGAGGAAGAAAAGAAGGAAGAGGGACCATCAGAGGAAGAAATATCCGCAGGACTCAGCGCACTATTTGGATTTTAGAGAGGTTTGAATTTGAGGATTCAAGAAGCTTTATTAGTTGGTTTATCCTTTTCTTTAATTTAGAAATTCCTAGATCAATAATCTTTCTAAATCTTTCATCTCCAACCTTCATATCCAGGTAATTCAAAACATAAAGAAGGTCCTCTGAGAACAGTTTTAGATCCTCTATCTCAACCTCCCTCCTTGTCGTCCTATCCGCTATCTTATTCAGAGATTTCTTAAACTTCTCTATCCTCCCTCTAAGCCTTCTCTCATCCATCCTCCTAACTTCCCTCTCAAGCCTTTTCTTTAAAATTTCAAGCTCCATCTGAAGAGAAACCGCATCCTTGAGGACATCAGAAATAGTCCTCTCAAGCCTTGAGAAGAATTTCCTCAACATATCCCTTGCTTTTCCCTCAATCTTAAAGGATTCTAGATTCTTTGGAAAGCTCCTTCCCTCCAATAAAGACTCCAGTTCCAAGTCAAGAATATAACTTTCCCTCAAAGACTTCTCAATCGATGAACAAGCCTTGAAGTATCTCCTAATCCTTGAAAGAAATTCCTTGGAAAAATCCTTCACATCCATCACAAGAATATCCCCAATCATCTCCACAACATGCTCAACCTTCTTTCTGTCCATCCTTTCATAAGATTCCTCCAGTATTCTAAGAAGGGATAAGGTTGATTTTACAAAGTTTGATAACAACTTATTCTGCTTCTCTATTGCCTCTTCAACCTCCTCATCCAGTGAGAAAAAGTCCTCCACCTTCTTTCCGCATATCCTCTTTAAATATTTCAAGACCTCCTCCCTCCTTCCCATCTTCCTATCAACCTTCTCAACCATTTTTAGCAAATCTTTCCCCTTCTCCGAAGCCTTCCCCCAAACTTCATTTACATCAGCAACTCTTCTCAAACTTCTAACCCTCCTAAGGTAATCCCCCAATTCCTTGACAATTCTCTGCATTTTTAGGTAATCCAAGTACATCTCAAAGAACTCTTTCTCTTTAGAAAGCAACTCCTTCTTTATCCTCGGAAACTCCTTCTTCAAAAATCTCTCAATATCTCTCCTCCTATCCTCAAAATCCTTTACATCAAGCCCTCTGCTCTTTGCTATCCCAATTCTCCTCTTTATTCTCTCAACGCTCCTCAAATACCTATCAACTTTTTCAATCCTTTTCTTTACCCTCTTCAGATCGAAGAAAAGCCTCAAAAAATCTCTTTTTAATGATATTCTCAACCCCTTCCAAAGATCCTCCCCAAACGCCTCTCCATATACAATCTCCCTCCTCTTAGAAAAGAGATATCTAAATGTGTCTAGAATACACCTTTTTACTTCCTCCAAGAAATCTCCAAACCTCTCCCTTATCCTCTCGGAGAGAGAAGAAATATTTGAAGACCTTCTCTCAAGATAATCCCTAAATCTCTCCAATTCTTCAATTTCTCTTTCGAGATTCCTAAGAAATTTCCTCAACTCCTCTCCATCCATCGGTAGGATTTTTAAAGAAGGATCATATTAAAC
>CAZUOK010000028.1:0-8347 GCA_964622145.1 Candidatus Woesearchaeota archaeon
CTTTGTGATAGTTTCAAAAGAAGGGAATGAACCCGCTGGTCTGATAGAAGTTATGGGAGTGAACTTCCACAGTGGTGTTGCAGAACTTGGGATATGGATAAAGAGAAAGTTTTGGGGTAAAGGGTATGCAACTGATGCGAATAGGGTGATCTTGAGGTTTTGTAAAGAAGTTTTAAATCTAAGAAAGGTTATTGCAAAAGTATTCTCAAGAAACAAAGCAAGTATAAGGGTATTAGAGAAATTGGGATTTGAATTGGTAGGAAGACTTAAAGAACACGAGTATGTGCCATTCGAAGGATACTGTGACTTACTCATCTTTGAGAAATTTCTTTAGTCTTTTATTATTTCGCTTAACTTTTTGACAAATTCTTCCTTTCCTATTGAAATTACCAAGTTTGCCATTCTTGGACCAGATTCTTTACCCAATAAAATTTTATACAATATTTTGAAGAGGTCCCATCCAATGGTGCTCTTTGCGACATCAAATAAAACATTGTTAACTTTCTCGAAATCCTCCTCAGCCTTTTCTAACTCTTCTATAAGCCTTGACAAAGCTTTCTTTTCCCTTTCATCCAACTCTATCCTTTTCCACCTTAATTCTATCCTGAATCTCTCATCTGCATATCTTTTTCCCCAGTATCCAGCCTTTTGAACTCTTCTTATGTTTAACTCGATCTCCCAATCATCCATTTCATCTAATGGAAGGAACTTCCTAAGTATCCTTATTATATCTTCCCTACTCTTTGCTATCTGTCCTATAATGGATGCATTTCTGTAGTCAATCTTTCTAGGAAGTCTCTTTGGTATGTTTGGTGTGGAGAAGACATATTGAGTCTTCATAGCTTCCCTCCTCTTTTCATCTTTCACCTCCTCAGCTCCAAAGTATACCCTTTCAACCTTGTCATATTCATCAACAAGCATGAAGTAATTTCTAAGGTCAATATCTCTCTGAGCTGTTGGTCTTTTTGTGTAGAAATACAGGAATGGTTCAGGTTCGGAGAATTTTAATATATCCTGGACTATGTATACATTTCCCTTGCTTGCGCTCATTTTTTCTCCATTTACAGTGAAGAATTCATAGATGTGTGGGACAGGAGGTTCTATCTCAAATATTTCCTTTGCTATTATCCTTCCGCTTGGCCATGAGCTTATTGCATGGTCCTTTCCAAAAGGCTCAACGTCTACCCCCCATACATACCACTGGGCTGGCCACTCAAACCTCCAAGAAAGTTTTCCATTGTCCAGGCTAGTCTCCCCCTCGTATCCACACCCTTCAACAATATTACCCTCTCCTAGAACCCTCGTAACACATCTGTATCTGACGCTCCAATTCTCAAGGTCAAACTCCAAGACCTTTCCAGTTACCTTCCCGCATTCCTCACATATGACCCAATAAGGAAAATAATCCTTTTCTATCTTCTGAAATTTTTCCATTATCTTTCTTACCTCATCTATCTTCTCAAAAACAATCCTTATAGGATCTCTAAACTTTCCCTCTCTGTAGAGGTCGTCGTTGTAGTAGTTTTCTATCCCCTTTATTCCAAGCATCCTCGCACCTTCCAACCATACTTCCGTGAAGTGTTTGCTCCAAGTTTTATGGCATCCAAATGGATCTGGAGCATTACAGTAAGGTTTTCCTATGTATTCTTCAGGATTCTCAATAACTTCACTTGACTCAACCCATTCACCATTCTTATTAGGTAATTTCCTAGGAATTTTCCTTATAGGATCCCTATCATCCGAGGTATGGATTACTCTTGCCTTATACCCAAGATCCTCAAAGGCTCTCTTTATGAACCATGATCTCACAATCTCATTTAGATTTCCTATATGTTTCCCTCCTGAAGGGCTTGCAGCGCACTTTATTATATATACTTCCTTTTCTCTTCTTTTTATAGCTTCTTCTGCAACTTCGTACGGCCAAAACTCTTTGAACATAATTTTTTAAGATTCCTATTATGATTAAAAAACTTTTCAGGAGAGGACCACCTCATCACAGCTCAGGAGGGATAAAACTCATCATCGAAAGATACTTAAGGAAGATCCAAAACTTAAATGTTATGCTAGTCGATGCTCACGTCCATCTCGTAAAGTTTCATAGGGAATACATAGAGCGCTTAGGAAATTTTGTTCTTCTAGCTGTTTCTGAAGATCTTGATGAGAGCTTGAAGACAATTGAACTTTCAAAAGAGTTCGACAATGTTATCCCAGGAATCGGGCTTCATCCTTGGGTCGTAGATAGGGATAGGGTTGAAGAGATAATGAATCTTAGAAAAGATTTAGATTCCTTCTTCTTTGGAGAAATAGGTCTTGATAAGAAGTTCCATCCAGAAACATTTGATAAACAGGTTGAAGTCTTTAAAAAATTTCTCGAGATAGCATCAGAGGAGAAAATTCCAATAAATATTCACTCTGCTGGGGCTTGGGGAGAAGTGTTGGAGCTTTTAAAAAAGTATGAAATTGAAAAGGCAATATTTCATTGGTACACAGGCCCAGATGAGGTCCTGAAGGAAATAATTGATTTGGGATACTTTGTTACATTCAATCCAGCAATTTTCGTCCAAGATAAGCAGAGGAGGGTACTGGAGAAAACTCCCTTAGAAAATATGTTGACTGAGAGTGATGGACCATACAACTACAAAGGAGTCCTTTATGGAACCAATAAAAATAGGAGATGTTCTGAGAGAGATTGCTAAAATAAAGGGGATGGATGAAAAGGAGCTTGAAGATGTTATTGAAAGAAACCTTACTAGATTTTTGAGAATGTAATTGCTTGGTATAAGCATCTCATACTATGGAAGGTCTTGCTTCTAATATAAGCTACTACTTAGGGACAGTAAAACTTTTGTAGTTACACAGTAGTAATCTAATAGTGGAGGGCATCTCACTAGAAACCCTTGAGTTGATCCTTGAGAAGGTTAACAAGAAGATGCTTTTTGCTGTCCTTAGGAGAGAGGATTTCAAGAATTTTCTCAAAAAGCTTGATGGAGATCTTGATATCAATTATGTTGTTGAGAGAGTGAAGAAATATGTGAGGAAGAAGCTAGAAGAAGATCTTGATGAAGAAAGGATTGAGGAAATATTTGAGATTGTTAGGAAATGCTCCCTCAAAAAAATAGTAAAAGGGGAGATATATTCTATGTTACCAGTGCATCAGGTTTACCTGAGAAGAAAGAGGATTGCTCTTGAACATCTGATAATAATAAGGCTAAAAAGATTTAGCTACGGGTATTGCTCTGGAATACCGGTTAGCAAGATACTTTTCTATGCTGACAGGATAAAGGACGTTTGGCCACTCAAGTTTCCTGGAGAGCCCCTCATAAGGACATTCTCTGGTATAAAGTCCCTAATATCGGGGAAGAGAGATCTTGTTCTATTAAACTTGCCAACTTATATAAAGAGTAGGAAAGAATTCAAGAACTTTCCTAAAGCTGTCTGTTTTTCATTAAAGATTGGTAACAATCACATTTTTTTCAAGACGCTCTTAATATTTGGATTGATTTATTCTCTATTGGAAAATTGCTATGGAGATCTTTGTTATGTTCCAACAATATCAGAGAAGTTAGATATTTTCCAAGGAATAAAAGATATAAGGAAGGATATCTTACTTAGGGACCCTTATTTTTCCATAGGGTATAGCTTCACAAAGAAGGGGTGTGATGAGAGCGTAATACTAAGGGATCCTTTGTTGTACTTGAGTCTCTACGGATGTACTCCCTCCGTTGGGGATGGGTATTTGTCCCTCTTTGAAAGGTTGGAGAAATCTTTTAAAAACAGAAGTAAATTATCTTATGGGGCCGGTAGCTCAGCCAGGTAGAGCGCCCGCCTGGCATGCGGGAGGACCCGGGTTCAAATCCCGGCCGGTCCATATCACAAAATAAATTTTAGAATTATATTTTCTTGATTCTGTCTTCAAATATCCTAAGAAGCTTGTTCAATACATCTTTTGCAATTTCAATCGTATATTCTGCTAATTCTTTTGAGATAATTTCTCCATAGTATTTACTTTTGTGTCTCAATTTCCTGAGATTATCCAATCTTACTATATATTCTTCTGAGAAGCCCATTTCTCTTAGAAATGCTATATCTGCCTCATGGGAATAACTTTTATAACCATTTAGTGCCATTATTGCTTCTATACACTCAATAAGGGATTCATATGACATTTCTAATTTGAAGTTTGGATCTCCAAGCTCCTCCGCAAGTTTTAACCTTTTTATTAGACTTTTTGCTCTGTTTTTATCTGGAAGTGTTTTCTTTACAGATCCTTTTCTCAAATAGTACTCAAATGTCATTACCATATCCTGATCCACCCATAGAGTTTTACCCCATTTATTATGTTCTCTATAAGTTCTCTTGGAAATTCCTCAAGTTTTCCACTGAAAATTTGAATTTTTCTGTGTAGTCTCCTTTCAAATTTCTCTATTAAGCTCTTGCTCAAGGAAATCTTCCTGTAACCTATATACAGATCTATATCAGAGTTTTCAGTGTCTCTACCCAGAGAATACGATCCAAAACATATTATAACATCCACAGGATATCTCTGAGTAATCTCCTCAATAAATGGTTTCAGCGAAAGAATGTTGTACATCCTCTTCAACTCTAGAAATCTTTCATTGTCGAAGTTTCCTTTTACAAGGATTTGATTCTTTCTTTTTTCAGTTAGAACTACTTTCTCTGCTTCCAGAGCTTTAACAATCCTAGACACCGTTGGATGAGAGATTCCAGCCTCTCTTGATATGTCTCTTATTGTTAATCCTACTGTTGGTCTCCTAAAAATTGGTATCAAAATCTTCCAAGTGGTATTAAATATTTCCATGTGGTAAACAGAATTACCAACCTTATATAAGTTTTTGTACAATGTATCAAAATTTTACATTCTCTCTAGTGGGAACCTCAGTTTTGCAGATTCTATTATCAGGTAATACATACTGTTTTCCTTAATAATAACCCCTCTTTTCCCTTCATATTCCAGGATTTTGTCTAACGAATCTGTTCTAAATACTAGTATTCCAAACTCTTTTGATACAATTGCTGCATGAGATAAAGATCCTCTCTCCTTTGTTATTATGGCAGATATTCTTGGAATAAATATGACAAATCTTGGTATGAACCTTTCACAACAGAAGATTACTTTTCCATCTATTCTAGCAAGATCCTTCCAGAAATCCTTTCTCCAACCATTAAATATTAGACCTTCTACCACCATAAGAACTACCTCCAGGATACCTTCAGTTTTGAAAGGGAACCTCTAACAAGTACGTACCAGCTTTTCTTTCTCTTTTTTACAATTTCCTTTGCATCTTTCCTGAAAAGTTCATGCGGTAGGAGATATAGGACATCTATTGCTCTTTCCAACCCAAGATTTTCCTTTATCTCTTCAAATACCCCAATCATGTTCCACAAAGACTTTCCCCATGATATCACAAACATGTTCTCAAAGAACACCCTCAGAGAATAAAGGTTTTTGTCAAGCATTTCCTTTTCAATATTTATCCTTACAGGAGGCTGCTCATACCTTGAATACATATCGTAAATGATCTTCCCTATTTTCTCATAACCCTCCTCAAAGGATTCCAATCCAAAGAAATATCCAAATCTCCTCCCAATATATTCATAACTTGCTCCTCTCCTTATAAAATCAACAATCCTTCCTATCTCAATTACAGAGTAGTCCGGGAGTTCCCTCTTATCTTTCTCAACCTTTATGGAGAGGGAGTTTAGACCGATGTGAGTGCCTAGGTAGTAACAGAAGAATATGGAATACTTTAGGAATGGGTCTAAATCAGACTTTGAGAGAAACTTTGTGACAGCTTCAAGATTCAGAAAACTTACAATAGAGTCAATCAATATTTTTCTCTTTATTTTGTTATCAAAAAAATTTACTTTTTCCTTCATTTCCTCGAGAAATCCCGAATACCTACAACTCTTTGGTGTGAATAGGATGAAGATCTTGTTCTTCAATCGAATATTGTACTTCCTGCAAAAGAGAGGATAGGAAAGGCATCTGGAGAAGTTATATACAAATAATTTGGTGTCCTTGTGTTCCCTTTTAATGGAGAGAAGGTCAAGAGCATTTACCATATTTCTATTTGGAGAAAAAACATTTATCAAGCTTTGTAAACAGGAAAAAGAAAAATGAAAGTGGCAGTTATTTCGGACATACACGGAGACTTGGATCTCTTAAGAGAAGTGTTAAATAAATGCGAGCTCTTTGTATCTGTTGGTGATCTAACAAATTTTGGGGAAAATCTCGACAAGATCTTGGATGAAATAGAATCTAGAGTTGAGGAATACATTCTTGTTCCTGGGAATATGGAGAGGATCGAGGACTACGAGGAATTGGGTGCAAAGAATGTGCTGCATGGGAAGGATATTTCCATTGGGGGATTGAGATTCTTTGGGATAGGAGGAAGTAACCCAACACCATTTAATACACCCTTCGAGATAACAGAGGAAGAAATAGGGGATCTTCTTAACAAAATTGAGGATCCTGGAAAAACAATACTTTTAACACACTTTCCTCCGTATGGGACTGGGTTAGACATTATACGAGATGGAAATCATGTGGGATCTAAATCTCTGAGAGAATTCCTAGAGAGAAATAAGATTTTGATATCTTTCTGTGGTCACATACACGAGTGTGGTGGAAGGGTCTTCATACTTAGAGAAAACATCTGTGTGAACGTTGCGAGAAAACCTTTCTACTTCGAGTGGTAAAATTTAAAGATTTTTACGAGTTACTTTGAAGCATGGAGGTGATAATCTACACAAAAAAGATAAACGTCCTACCAGAGAGGGTTCTATCGAGAGATTCTGAAGAAAGTATAAGTCAGCTAGACAATTTCTGGAAAGCAAATTTTGTATTACCTCTCGACAAAAGAGGAATGGAATATGTTAAAAGCAACTTGGAATACCTCGTTGAGATTGGTAGCATTCCAAAGGGGCTTGGTAGTGCTGCATCCAGACTGTTGAGAAGGATGGAATATCTTTGGAGCTACTTGGAAGGTAGATATCCTGTTATGTCCATCAAAGAGCTTTCATCTTTAATATCTCTACTGGAGGCAGGTGTTTTCATGCAGGAAAGAAAAGGAAGTTACTACATTCCAAGGATCTGTGATGATGGTAGAATAATTTTTGTCATTCTAGATGTCTCAAGAGGTCCTGTCCAGGAAATCATCCTTGATGGGATTGTACAATACTATATCAGGGGCCATTTAAGGGGAATAAGGAACAGATTGAAGGGAGGGACAGCAATAAAGTGGAATTATGAAGAGGTGGAGAGGATAATCAAGGTGCTTGTATGGGAATATCCGAGATACTGAGGGAGGGGAAGAAGCTTGGATTAATAAACTCCCACTTCTACAAGAGGGATCTTTACGAGAGAGGGATATTCAATTTATTCATGAAGTACGACCACTCCTACATAGTTATCTTTGGAGAGGATCATGAAAGAATGAAGAGGGGAGGTTTCTACAAGAATAGAAAGGAAATTATAAAAGATCTTATTGACATAGTCCTAAAGGAAACTGATCATCAGAATCCTGTTGTCATCCTTGAAACCTCTTATCCAAGGGAGTTGGAGGATATAAAGAATGTCGACGTTCATAGGGTTCTTTCCGGGAGAGGCCTCAGGGAAAAGGTCTTGAAAGCACTTAGGAAATACATACCGGAAAGAAAAGTAGTTGTTCTTTATATTGGTAGAAATCATGTAAGAGGGGTTTTGGAAGGGATTGTGTATGAAATACTTCCAGACATCTTATTTAGGGATATGCTTTCCTCCAAGAATCCTCCTAATGGTAAGAACTACTAATTCTTTCGCCTTTTTTACTTTGTCAGAAAGCTCTCTACCAAAATCGGTTTTCTCTATACAGATCCCCAGAATAAGGACTTCCCTTTCCTTTAGAAACTTCTCAACAATGAATCTCAGCCCAATGTCGTGAGTTGTGAAGGGAAGGTCTAGAATATCTTCCTTTTTCAGTATCCAAACAGATCCCGGCTCTTTATTCATTTTTATCCCATCTATTATCAAAATATTCTTGTATTTTTTCATCTTCTCAACATACGCTGTTGGATCCAGCTCACAAACGATAACCTTATCGTAAAATTTCTCTATTTCTCTCCCTATCTCCAATCCAACAGCATCATCCCCCCTAAGAGGATTTCCAATGCAAACTATACAAACATCCTTTCTCTTAAGAAACTTCTCAATCAGCTTTGGGTCAAATCCCTGCACAATAATTATAAACAAGACATTCTTTTAAATTAATTATGGAATGGGCTAGAAAGAGATCCATTTGGTGTTATCACTTCAATTCTGGAGGTTGCAATGGATGTGATATTGAAA
>CAZUOK010000029.1:0-294 GCA_964622145.1 Candidatus Woesearchaeota archaeon
GTAGGGAGAAAGGAGGTTTCAGTAGATGAAATCTTTGAGCTATCTCTTTCTGACGAATTTCTTTCTGTTTTTTTTAAATTTAATAGGCTTCTGAGGAGATATTTTGAAGAACCTGGGAGAATATACTTGAGAACTCTAATAACTGAAGAGGGACTGTTACCAAATGGAACAATATTTGTGAAGTTAGATCCAAAGGAGCATTTGAAGATAATTAGGATGCTCGAAGTCCTCTCTGAGAAGGGGAGAATTGAGGTGAAGGTGGAGGATGGGATATACAAAATAACACCAAAGGAG
>CAZUOK010000029.1:304-7961 GCA_964622145.1 Candidatus Woesearchaeota archaeon
GGATACAACTCTTTTGTGGAGAGTATCTACAAAAAGCTCCTGAAAGAGAAAGAGAAGGAGGCATTCAAGTTTTTTTCCTCAAAGCTAAAGAATTTTACATATAGTAGGGAAGATAGAAAGCTTTTGGATTCCTTTATAGACAGTGTTGAGAAGGCAAAGAAGATTGTGAAGAGATTTAGGAATGGGGGGATGTATCAGAGGTTAAAGGCCAACTACCTAGACCTCCTGGACAAATCAAAAGAAGTGGCATACGATCTTGGAGTTACAAGGTCGCTTGGACAACTTATACTGATACTTTCAGAAATGTTTGAAGCCCTTGCTAAGGATGCTGGGAGGATGGAGGGAGAGCCTCTTGAAAACCTTAGGAATATTGCAAGAGTATTGAGGAATGTTGATAGGAGGCTTCTGAACTTGCTTAGGGATGATCTCGCAAAGGTTGGGAGATATATTAGGGACATAGCTAAGGAAGAAGTTCCCTACAGAGTTCTTCTAAGCAAAATGGGAGAATATATACTCCAGAATTACGACAGGATAAAGAAAATTGATAAAAGGCTTAGGAAGGCCACTGGGAAGGATTCTAGGGGGAGCCTGGTGGTCCTCGTAAATTCCCTGAGAGATTTTGCAGTACTTCTGAAGGAAATGAGGGAGGTATTGAGGAAAGAGATGGAGAGGGACGAAAAACTTAGAGGTCCATTGATGAAATACTTGAGATACATAGATGATTTTACCGTGAAGACATCCATCTTGGTTGGGAAAATAAGGAAAATACTGGATAGGGGGGAGAGGATTGAGGATGCAAGACTTTATCTACTAACAACAGTATCTAATGCTGCAGACTTTATTGAGGAGGTCCTAGATGGAAGATATCCCTTTGAGTACTTGAAAAATGCTACAGAGCAGATGGAGCAAGTGATAAGGATAGCGGATAATCTTGAGACAAATAAACCGGCAAGACTTCCAGAGAGGGAGCCTAGGAGGCTTAAGGGAGCAAAAGCAATCTATAATTTTGTGGTAATAAATTATTACGGAGGGAAGAGAGAGGAGGCAATTAGAGGGAGTAGGTTGGAGTACCTTCCTGAATACTTCATCTTGTATGCAATTCTTCTTGGAGTTATAAAGTATATTATCCATATAAAGGCTAAAGAAGGAGAAAGAGCTGCTAATTTTATGAAAAGGGTTAATAAAAGGATGAAGGAAGCATCTTACAGTACCAAAAAAGAGCTTCTAAAAAAACTTGGTAAATGGAAAGGTCCTGTAGAATTTGCAGCAAGTACAATGGAGGGAGGCTACAGGAACATCTTGGAAATACTGAGCACAGTGTCAGGGATAAGAGTTGGTAGGTACAGCATTGGCCTAAGTCCCACGCAGATTTCAAAGCTAAAGTTTGATGAAAATCTTAGTCTAGAGTCCTTTCAGAAAAGATTGAAAGATGTCATGAAAGATATCGAGAGGAAGTTACATCTTATAAGCACTATTATAGCGATGGAAAAAGAGGAGAAAGATTTTATAGTTAGGAATGTTCCTGATATTGTTAAAGAAAAATTAACAGAAGAGACATTTAAGCTTACCTTATCTAAATCTTAAATCTCAATATTGCCCCAATATTTGTGAATCTGTTGAACTGGACTCCTTCATCCGTGTTCTTTGATATTATTATCACTTCGCTTCCAAACTTCTTTGCAATGTCTATTATTTCCTTTATCTTCTCTGCTGGCAAATCTTCCGAAACTAGAACCTTATCAACAGCACCACACTCCAAAGCCTCTCTCACATCTTCCTCTCCGTATATTGCAAGACCAGTATCCTTTGCTATGTGATCAAAGAATTCGTTTACAGCATCCTTTTCCCTTATTATGCTTTCATCTACAAGGAATTTCCTCCCCCTTTCTATGAGTTCCTTCAGTCCGTATTCATCCGTGTATCCTGTATCCACAATCCCAAGTACCTTCTTCTTTGTCTCATTGTCAAGATAAAGCTCGTAAAGTTCTTCCTTTATTGGTCCAGGACCTCCAAGTATTATCCCCTTAAGATCCTCCAACTTGGAGTAAACTTCCCTTATGGTATCTGCAACCTTCTTCAACCAAGCCTTCAAAAGGTTCTCCCTAACCCTTTGAAACCTTACGCTTGACTGCCCTCCAGCCCTCATCTTTCCTGGTACAATGCTCCTCATCCTCTTAAGGACTTCTATCTTCTTTCCTCTCAGTATTCCAAATGTTGCTTCCCTAGTATCCACAACAACAAGTCCATAGCTTCCTGTTGCCACGTTCAAAAGCTCCTCTAAAGGTCTAACGGCAAATGTGTTGTCACATCGGTACAATTTCAAAGTTAGGGGGACTGGAGGTTCTATTGCCCAAAGTTTGTAATCCGGCTTTGATCCTTCAGAAGAGACGTTTCCACAAAATATTACAAGCCCGTTTGGTGGGGTCTCCTTCAGAGTCTTCACAAAGTTTATTATCCTTTCAAGAGCTGCCTGAACGTTCTTCCTTGTTGTATCAGACTTTATGTTCTGAGCTGTTGTCCACTCCTGTTCTAGATACCTCTGTATTGCCCTTATGTCGTATCCAGAAGGAATGTAAACACTTATTAGCTCCGTTCCTCTTCCCCTAATCTTCTTCAATTCCTGTATCTGCTTTTTTATGAAGAATATTTCCTCCTCTCTTACAATCCTGATCACCTATGTCCACTTTACTCCCCAAAGGAAGAGAAGTAGTCCTAGAAGCTGGAGAAGGTCTAGGAGGCCAAAGACCCTTCCCATAACTGGTATTGAAAACACCTTATTCAGAACTGCCTCTATCTCTGGAATCCCTCCAAAGTTTTCTACCTTGAAGAATAGGAACAACCTTCCCGTCACAAACACTCCAATCGCTATTAGCAGCAATCCAACTACTATCATCTTTGATGGCTCCATGTAGATTCCTCTCATTGAGGGTGTTTAAGATGATATAACTTATTAAATTTTTCATCAAGAAATCTTTCCTTTAAAAAGAAAATGGGAGAAGAAAGCAAGTCTTGGATGATACACTAATAAAGTTTTGTGGAATATGAGATTTCATGAATGGGGAGAGTAAGATAAGTGAAATAGTAGAAAATCTAGAGAAGTCCTACATAGGAGAAACGGATTGGGAGGTAAGGGAGAATGCAAACAAAAATCTTAGTTACAGCAACTTCATAGATTATGTGTATGACAAGATAATGAAGTCTAATGGGGTGTTGACAAGGTATTTTCCAACAGAGGCTGTCAAGATGTATAAGGAGGGGGATATCCACATTCACAAGCTTCCACACTCCCTTTACATACCGTACTGCGTTGGATGGTCCATCCCAAAGATTTTGAAACTAGGTCTAAGGACTCCAACAATCTACTCCCATCCAGCAAAGCATTTGGATACAGCAATATCACACCTAGTAAACTTCTTCTTCCTTGCTGCACAGGAATTTACTGGAGCAATGGCAGCTTCTGCAATAGATCTTTATATGGCACCATACATAAGGAAAGATTCGCTCGAAGAACATCAGATAAAACAAGCTGTTCAGAGATTGCTCTTCGAATTGAACTATCCTTCAAGAATGGGATATCAATCTGTTTTCTCAAATGTTACCTTGATCCTTGATACGGTAGAATCCTTCTTGGAGTCTGATGCTTATATCGGAGGGGAAAGGGTTGGAAAGCTTAGAGATTATCTTGATGAAGCAATACTTTTTGCAAAACTAATGACGGAGGAATACATAAAGGGGGATGCTAGAGGACAGCCCTTCACTTTCCCAATTCCAACCCTAATGATAACGAAGAGCTTTGACTGGAATGGGACAAGGTGGGGGGAGCTAACTGATCTTATATTCGAAGCACTGGCAAGGAGAGGGACTTTCTACTTACTAAATGGATATGTAACAAATGTTGAGGCAATATACTCGATGTGTTGCAGGTTAACAATAGACACCTCAAAACTTCAGATTGTTCCAGAGTATGAAGAAGAGTTTGTAAGCAAGATAAAGAAGACTTCTCATGGAATTTGGGCAATACCTGATGCTACGGGGAGTATTGGTGTTATAACGATAAATCTTCCAAGGCTTGCTGTAATGAGCAATGGGGATGATGACAAGTTCTTTGAGCTCTTAGAAGATAGGCTTTCAAAAGCCAGAGAAGTCCTTCTAAGAATGAGGAAGAGGTATGAGAGGAATCTTAGAATGGGGCTAATGCCAATAACAAAGGTCTATTTGAACAATTTTTCATATCACTTCAATACCTTTGGTGTGGTAGGGCTTCCTGAGGCTGCAGCAAACTTCATGGATACAGATCTATGGATAGAGCCTGATAACAACAGAATAAAAATGGCTGTGAACTGGATGAGAGATGTTGTGAGGTTCATAAACAAGGTGGCAGAAGAGTATGAGAAAGAGGATGGCTACCTGTATAACGTTGAGGAAACCCCTGCTGAATCAACAGCGTATAGATTGGCTATGAAGGATTACAAGCTGTTCAAGGAAGAAATAGAGCTTGGAGAGGTCTTCATACCAACAGAAGATGGAATCCCCTTCTATTCAAATAGCATCATACCATACTATGCAGATCTTCCAATAGACAAGAGGGCGGAATTTGAGGGAATGGTTCACAAGGAGTTTACGGGAGGGGTCATGATGCATCTGTTCTTCTATGAAACTCCAGATCCAAGCTCCTTGAAAAAGCTTGTCAGAAGGATTGCGACTGAAACAGAGGTTGTATACTTCTCCATAACACCAGCAATAAGCGTTTGCACAAACTGTGGATGGCACTCCGTTGGTGTATTTGAGAGATGTCCAAAGTGTGGAAGTGAGAAGATTGACATATGGTCAAGGATAGTTGGGTACTACAGGCCAATAAGGACTTGGAATATTGGGAAGAAAGCTGAGTTTAGGTCAAGGGTTCACTATGGAATAGAGAAGAGGAGAAGGATAAGAGAAATGATTGAGAGGGCAAAGATATGAAAGTGAAAATTGGGGGAATAAAAGAAATAAGCCTTGTTGATGTTGTTGACAACGTATCTTTTGTTGTTTGGTTTTCTTATTGTAACTTTAGATGTCCCTGGTGCCAGAACTATCCTCTTGTTATGGGGGAAGGGTATGAGGTTGAGGTGGATGATATCGTAAAGAAAGTGGGGGAACACAGAAGGTTCATAGACTTCCTACACGTAACGGGAGGGGAACCAACCCTCCAGGAGGATGCTTTGAAAGAACTTTTCGAGAAGTCTCCTGTAAAGAACTCCCTGAATACAAATGGGAGCAGGCCCGAGGTTATAAGGAAATTGAAGATGGATCATGTTGCAATAGATTTTAAGGCTCCAAAGGAAAAGTACAGGGAAGTTATAGGTGGTGTTGAATTTGATTTTGATAAGTACGTGGAATCTTTGGATATTTTAAAGGAAAAGGTGGACTTTATAGAGGTAAGGACAACCCTTGTACCCTATTTGATAACAAAGAAGGACGTGTTCTGGATAGCGAGCTTCCTGAAAGAATTCTTTGATGACTATGGAGGTAGACTTGTCTACGTTCTACAACAGTTCTATCCATGGGATACCGTAAGGGATGAGAGGTTTAGAAGGGCTCCTCCAACACCAGTTGAGCTCTTGGAGGAGATTGGTAGGAAGGTAAGGGAAGATTTTGGCCTGGAAGTCTACATAAGAAGTGTTGAGAAAATAGAGAAATTGTAGACAGTCCTGATAGACAACAACTTTATAATGGAGAATTTTTAATAGAAGGTTGACAGTGATGATTGACGAGCGGGCTGAGGTGTGATGATGGATCAACTAGCTGAAGCCATATTTTCCTATTAATGGGACAAAAGAGACGTACTCTATGAACTCCATCTTTAGCTCTCCCGAGATCTTCTTAACTCTGTAGAGCCTTTGCATAAGTGTGTTTCCTCCAACAGGTATTACCATTATTCCCCCATCCTTTAGCTGTTCTATCAGAGGTTCTGGGATCCTTGGAGCACAAGCCGTAACTATTATCTTGTCAAATGGGGCTTCCCTTGGACATCCGATACTACCATCTCCAAGGATTACCTTAACGTTTTTGTATTTTGAAAGATTTTTCCTAGCAGTCTCAAAAACTTCAGGAATTCTCTCTACTGTTATAACATTTCCCTTTTCGCCAACTATCCTTGAAATTATTGCAGCCTGGTAGCCAGAACCTGCTCCAACCTCCAAAACTTTTTCCCCTTCCTCCAGTTCTAGGAGTTCTGTCATTAATGCAACAATTGAAGGTGCGGAGATGGTCTGTCCGTATCCAATTGGTAAGGGCTCATCTATATAGGAGAATTCCTTGTACCTTTCTGGGACAAAATCCTTCCTGTCAACCTCTAGAAATGCCATGACTACTTTTTCACTTTTTAAGTAACCTTGACGGATGAGGTAGTCAACCAATTCTCTGTTTGATCTCACAAGGAGTCCTCGAGGATGAAACATTAATTAATTTTTTTCTCCTCTGATAGATCATGAAGATCCCAATAAGCTTGCTATCATCATTCTTCTATTGTCCCTATAAGGCCTACTATGAGTATCATGGATTTCCTGCAGAGGAGACTGTTGAAATAAAGGAAGGTAGGAGGTGGCATGAGATCCTTGAGGAAGAGCATAGGAGGAAGGCAAACATGAAAGTTTCAATAAAGGATTCCTTTAGGATATCTAAGGAGGAAAATCTGTTGATAATATTTAGGGAAGTTCCTGTTGAGGAGGAGACACTGTATGGAAAGATAGATGAGGTCTGGGTTTCTCCGAGTTCTGTTGTTGTCATGGATGATAAACCAAAGTTAAACTTTGGGTATAAACTTCAGGTCATTGGCTATGCCTACGCCTTCTTGAAGAACTACGAGCCAGATAGACCCATAGTTATGGGTATAAGGAGGAGGGAGAACAAGCAGTTTCTTTGGTATGAGGCCTTTGAGAGGAAGCATAAAATAATACTGAAAAAATACATTGAAAAGGTATTATCTGTTATAAATGGGGAGAAAATGAATTGGAAGATTGATAGAAGGAGATGTATAAAGTGCAAATATAGAAAGATATGTAGATTTAGACATAGCATCCAGTTACGGTAAATATTTCGGCTGTTCTTCCTGTATAATTCCCATAATTCCCTTCTATCTCAATGATGTAAGTATCGCATGGGAGATTTTCAGTGTCTATTGTCTCAATTACCTGATCTACTGCTCCAAGATATTTTTCTTTAATAAGGTAATGGTTTGAATCGTATATTCTTAAGGTTGCGTTCACGTTGTACAGTCTGTCTCTGTGGTAGAGGTAGGGTATGGCGGTTACTGTCAACCTCTCTCCTTGGTAGACAATCCTCTTGTCTAGAGATATGTTCCAAGCTATAACCTTTGGAATGACAACGAGATATCTCCCTTCGTATTCATATTTCAAGGTTGGGATAATATTCTGCACCAAACCTTCTTCCCATACCTGTACTCTAAATGTTAGATTTTTGGAAGTCCCCTTTGGAAGATCTTCTTCCAATACAGCCTTCTCGACAACAGTATAGTTCTTTCCTCCAAAGTCAAGGTCAAAAACTTGCCCTGCTGGAAGGTCGTAAGTTTCACTTGTAAACCTTAAAGTAATGTTTACAATATCACCCTTTTCTATTACCTGTGGTCTTATCCATATCCTATCAACAACTCCAGCCT
>CAZUOK010000030.1:0-7789 GCA_964622145.1 Candidatus Woesearchaeota archaeon
GCATGGACCATTTGAACCGCATAGACTAGGACCAGAAGAGATGGAGTACACAACACTACCACAGGTACTTGAAAAATTAAAGGATAGGTTCGAGAAGATCTAGAACCCTTTTGTTCTTCACATTTTTTTAAGCAAATATTTGGTTTAGAATATTTGGAACTTACTAGCAACATCTTTTTAAAAACCTTGGTAGGAATTCTAGAAAATGGAACTGATAAATAGAATGGATTTCCGATTGGATAGGAACTTCCTGCCAGCAAGGTACTTCTTCGAGGATGTAAGAATTCCCATATATCTCCCAAAGACATATCATGTAATCCACCTCCCCTTCGATTACTGGGTTTGCGAGGACTGGATAAAGGAGGTTGTTTTCAATGGAAAATGGGAGGTAGGGGGAGTTGAGATACCGGAGAGGGTTTGGATAAGAAAGGGAAAGGAGATTGAAATAGATGTGGTAAGGGGGGAGGATCACTTAAAGGTCAAGATACAAGAAGGAAAGGAAGTCTTGGAATCAAAAGAGTACAAGGTTCTAATATCTAAGAGAGATGAGGAAAATCCTATAGAGAAGGTCCTGAACAAGGAAGGGGAAACCATGAAGATAATGGTTCTTGGAGAGTTACCAGAGTACAGAAAATTTTCTGGATACAGTCTTGAAGACAAGTTTGAGGGATATATCTACAAGGTTGATATCAAAAACGATACCTTATACTACGTTGATGGGAAGGGGATACTTGTTGTTGAGAGGAAGTTTGTTGGGGAGGTAAAGCTGTTAAGGGAGATAGAGAATTACATTGGGATAAGGAGTGCAGAAGTCCCAAAGAGAATTTTGATAGAAGTACTTAAATTCAAGGATGTTGGGGAAGCCTTGGAGTATCTTAAGAGGAGGTACTCTAAGTACCTTTGAAGAAGCTTAGAAGCCCTTTCCCCCTTACAATTTTTCTTCCAACCAAGGACTTGAAGTTTATAATATGTTCCTTAAATATTAAGACTTGTCCTATTTCCCCAATGTATCCCATCGGAATCGCCCTTGGATTCCTGAGGATTTCCTTTCCTATTAGGAGATCTACCTTCTCCAAATTTTCTCGAAATACCCCATCCAATCCATAATTTCTTTCGAACCATTCCAAATCGATTTTTTTGTAAAGGGATACCTTTTCTCTGAATGTTATCTTGTCTGGAAATCCAGATCTCTTCAATGCATTTTCAATCCTCCTGGCAATCATCCCATTCTCAACTTCGTCGTATATCCTGTAAGCCAGGGCTCCTTGCTCCCTCAATCTCTCAATCAATCTCACCTTTGCAGCAACCCCAACCTTGACAACCCTTCCTCCGAAGTATGCAAGGTAAACAACAAAATCCTGATTGCACCAATCCCTAGCAACCTTATTATCGTTTATACAGCTTTCTCCATTGCATATGGCACACTTCCTGAAGAAGTCTTTTCTTGTACAGGACTCACACTGGGATCCTCTAGATATCTCCCTCCCACAGGGGACGTAGGGTTCCTTAGGACTTTTTAAATATCCTATGCAGTACTTCTTACCGCTTAACAGAGCTCCTTCCAGCTCTTTTGGATTTATGTAGTGAACTTCTCCATTGTGCAGTTCTATCTTTGGATTTTCCTTCCAAATAATCCTTACCAGTATTCCACCAATAGCTCTTTCACCTTCTCCCTTGGATTCTCTGCCTTGACAATACCAGAGGCAACAAGTATTCCCCTTGCTCCAAGCTTGTAAGCAATCTCAACATCTTCCCTCTTCTTTATCCCAGCCCCAACAAGTAGTGGTATCTTTCCGCACTCCTTCACAGCTTCCTTTATTATGTCTGGTTTTGCTTTTGAGACAGATATGTCTCCACCAATAAGTTCTGGAGGCTCATAAGCTATATAATCTGGTTCGAATTCTAAAACCTTCTTAAGTTTTTCAAGATTTGGCACGCAGACTATGGAGATCATGTCAAGCTCTCTTAACCTCTCAACAATTTTTCCTATCTCCTCCATCTTTAGTGGTCTCTCCGAGTGATTTACAAGAGAACCAACAGCACCAGCCTCTTTGACGGATTCTGGTATTATCCAGCCAGTCCTCGCCCCCTTCTCTATAGGATCCACATGCTGTGCAAGGACTTTTAGTTCCGTCTCTTCTGATATCATCCTTATATCAACGGGTTGTACCGCCACGTATACTTCTTTAGAAACGCTCTCAATTTCCTTCGCCAACTCCAAAGCCTTCCTACCCCAGACATACGCCTTAAAATTTATCACAAACATTTATATCACCCCCTCAAGTACAACCTCCATCCTAACAAACTCATTATACTCCTTCCAAAATCTCTCCCAGTATTCCTCAAGAGAACCTTCAAGATCCTCCCTAAATTTCTTATACCAATCACTTCCAGCCTCCTTAGCAAGGTTCACTATTATATCCTTAACTCTTTCAGAATCCCAAATCCTTGGAACAGCTCCAGAAAGTTCGTTGTACTTCTGTATTTCCCTTAATATCTTCCTCCCCCTTTCTGTAGGGTCTATAGAAAACTCACTGACCTCTAATAGTAAGTCCTTCATCACAGATTGTATCCACTTCCTGTGGAACCTGCAGATTCCAAGATCATCGTATAAACTCTCCTTCACCCCTTGTACATAGCATTCCATGGCAAACTCTTCCGGATCCTTGAACACCCCAAACTTGTAATTTGTCCAGTACCTTCCTGAGAGTGGAAGGGGCATTAGAACTCCAAGGGACCAGTAGTAATTTGGTGTTATTGCTCCATCCTCTCCATAGGGAACATAAACAGCAATATCTTTTGCATCCATCCCATTTGATATTGTCCTTAGATTCCCCTCTATCCCCTTCTCCACGAAATCTCTGATAACACTTATCGCCTTCTCTTTGACGTTGTTTCCATATATCTCTATTATTCCCTTCTCTTCCGCTTCAAGTAAGAAGGAAACAATATTCCCTGTTTCTATCGCATCAAGTCCTGCAGAGTCTACAAGACTAACAATCTCCTTTGATTCCCAGATCTCAAAAAGCATAATATTTGGCCCGAGTCCTTCAAAGGGCTCGTAGTCAACCTTGATACCTTTGTAATACTTCTTACATTTGACAGGACAAGGCTCTCCACAGTTTTCAAAGTTCCTCTTCTCAACGACTTCTCTGTTAAACTCTTCCCACCAGCTGCTTCCAATTATAATATCAAATATTTCTTTTCTCCTATTCTTGTCATCATAAATCATCCTCCAGTTGTTGTAAGGTGTCCAAAGCTTTAAAAGTGGGTAGTTTGATCCAAACGTCCCACCACTCCCAATCTTCTCATTGTAACTATATTTCTTTGTCTCTTTCAATATTGAATCTGGGTATTTTAGACCGTTCCTTGAGAATATTTCTTTTATCCTCTCAACATCGTTTAATCTTTCCTCCCTTTTTCCCCCAGTGAATCCTATCAAGACAACGTTGTGGGCCCTTGCAAGGACAGACCCTCCCCCACCTCTCCCGGAGAAGTCGTCGTACTTCAATCCATTTCTCGATACTTCAAAGCTACAGATGGATCCGAAGTCCGTCTTGAATGCTCCTGGACCAACACATATTACCCTGAACCTTTCACCGAGAAATTCCTTAAGGATCTTGTAAGAGTATTTTGCCAGGGCTCTTGATCCAAAATCTTCCCCGAAGTATATCTTTTCAAGCTCTTTATCATACATTTCGTAGAATCTTATCCCCTCATCAGATATCGCGATTATTACAGGATTTTCAGACCTTCCCTTTATGCAAAACAACCTTTCCCCCGTCTTTATCAAATGGTATCCAGCACCCCCCATCGTGGAGACGTACAAGGTGTGGGTTAGGGGGGATTTGAAGACTGTTGTTATCCTGTGGGTCCCTGGGAGGATGCCTCCAGCAAACGGACCCGTACCAAACACAAAGACGTTATCCTCTGAGTAAGGATCTTTGTCGTAAGAATTGAAGAGGTACTTGTGACAGTATATCCCAAAATTAACAACACCAAAATCTGAGAACTCTATCAAATCGTAATCCTTCTCCCCAACATCTATGACCGTTGGCATCTTCTATCACCCAAACAATTCTCTTATCCTTTCTATCCTCTTCTCTACTGGTGGGTGTGTAGAAAATATTTCGAATATCGAAGGAAGGGGATTGTGGATGAACATGTGGGCATGTCCAGGGTTTATGTAATACTTCTTCCCGGATATCTTCTCGAGGGCCGATATTAACGCAAAAGGTTTTCCGGTTATCCTACAACTGTCCTCATCCGCAAGGTATTCCCTTTGCCTCGATATCGCCAATCTTATCAAGAGGGCAAGCAAAGGAATGAATATCAGGGCTAGTATTCCCCTCTCCTTATCCTCCTCCGTCCAAAATAATATCCTAGCTATCGTCCCAATCACACCGGCTATTACAGCTGATATCGTTGATATCAGAGTATCGTAGTTCTTTATGTGAGAGATTTCATGGCCAACAATAGCTTCTATCTCATCCTCATTCAACATTTCCAGAAGACCCTCTGTAAGAACAACAACAGAATTCTTCGGATTCCTCCCAGTGGCAAATGCGTTTGGATATGGAGATTTCATGATAAATACCTTTGGTTCTGGTATACCAGCCTTCTTGGAGACCTCTCTCACTATCTCAATGATCCTCTGATCTGTGCAAGGATAGACCGGGTAATAAGAGAGAATTATCTTGTCGGAGTAGAAATAGAGGATAAAGTTTAGAATTGTTGAAAAGAGGAGCATAACTATTACCCCCTCGTAACCGAAGAGGGTATCTCCTAGAAGTATTAGCATTGCTGTTAGGACTCCGAGATAAAGGGCTGTCTTCAATCTAGGATCCATTCTTCTTTTTTAGTCATTAAATTTTTTAAAGCTTGTTACCGCTTTTATTACTGAGGTCCGTTTCCCGGCCCGGTTAAGAAGGAGGATACCGGGTGGGGCTACGGACCTTCCAAACCCTTCCTTTCAAACCTCCAAACACCAGCCCTGAAGTAATAACTCTTGCTCTCATGGAATTTATATATGGGAGGTAATCTGTAATAAAATTCAAAGAGCATTTCTGAAGAGAACCCGTATTCTTCAGAGAACTTCTTGAAAAAAGTATCTGACTCTATCTTGTGTATGCAGTAAACAACATCCCCAACCTCAAAAGCCTTCCTAAGGAACTTCCTATCCTCCCCCCTCCTTTTCAGTCCAAAGGGAGGATTCATGAGGACAGTGTCCACCTTCTCTGAGAAATCTTCCACATCCATCCTTTCAAACCTTATTTCAAGACCCAGTTCTTCAGCATTTTCTCTCGCAATTCTTATGCAATCTTCATCAATATCTATTCCAAGAACTTCTTTAGCTCCCAGAAGCTTTGCTCCTATTGCAAGTATCCCATTACCAGTCCCAAAATCAACAACCTTTCTCCCTTCTATATCCCCTCTTATATAAGCTTCCCAAAGTATCCTTGCAGCAACATCTGGTGGTGTTGGGTACTGCTCAAACTTTATCTTATAATCTATTTCTTTCAATCTCGACAAAACAATCTGTAGCTCCTTCTTCCTCACAATTCCCTTCTTGGAAACCTTTATTATTAAAGGATATCACTTCGGATATATGAGCGTGTTCAAAGGTTATGACGTCAGGGGGATTTGGGGGGAAGAACTCAACGAGGAGATTGGGAGGAGGTTTGGTCATGCAATCTCAATGTTTGGAGAGGAAATATATATAGGAAGGGATGTTAGGAGGAGTTCTGAACCTTTTTTCAAGAGCTTGGTTGAAGGAGTTTGCAAAAAGGTTTATTCACTTGAACTCTCAACTACACCAATTGTTCAATTTTTCTCCCTGAAGGGATTGGGGGTAATGATAACCGCATCTCACAATCCACCTGAGTACAACGGACTAAAAGTCTTTCTTAAGGGCAAGCCGGCTACAGAGATGTTAAGAGAATTCTTTGAGAAGAGTACCCCAAGGGTTTGTGATCCAGATTATGAAATCATTGAAAAGAGGGAATACTTTGATGAAATTGAGAAGAGATTCTCTTTTGATAAGAAGTATAGGATAATATTTGATCCAGGAAATGGTTCAGGATGCTTTCTAATAGAATTTATGAAAAAATACTTCGATCTTAAGAGTGTAAATGACTTTCCCGATGGAAACTTCCCAAGCCATCTCCCAGACCCAACAAAGGATGAGAACTTGAGGGATGTTGAAAAATTTATCAAGGACTTTGATTTTGGGGTTCTGTTTGATGGAGATTGTGATAGAATAAGGGTTATATTCAAAGATAGGAAGCCTTGGGCAGATTTCATAGCCTATGTATTAATGAAAGATGCAAAAAAGGTTGTTTTTGAGGTAACAATGCCTGTAATATTAGAAAGGAAGGCTGAGGAGCTTGGAGTAAAGGTTTATAGGAGTAAGACTGGCTATATAAACTGCCAGAAGGTTGCTGAGGAGAAAGGTGCGGACTTTTACGGTGAATACTCAGGACACTTTGCCTTCAAGGAATTTTACTATATAGGAGACTCCCTTTACACTTTGCTAAAGTTTTCCGAACTTTTTGATTGGGAGGATCTGGAGGAATACCCTGAAGTCCAACAGAAAAGGTTGGATGTAAGGTGTGAAAATCCAAAAAAGGCTGTTGAGAGGTTAAAGGAAATCTTGGATCTTGAATTCTTTGATGAATGTTATTTCCTGGATGGATTGGATCTCAGGAAGGATGATTACAGGATATTGGTCAGGGATTCTAGAACAGAGCCAATGCTAAGGATAAAATTTGAAGGAAATGTTAAAGAAGCTGAGAAAGTTTTTAAAGAAAGGATAATGCCAAAAATAAAGGAAATTCAAGGGTAAATTCTTTCAGGATCCCTTGGAAATAGTATTGCTTCCCTTATATTCTTTGCTCCAACAAGTTTCATAAGGAATCTCTCGATTCCAAGGGCAAATCCTCCGTGAGGTGGCATCCCGTATTTGAATGTCTCCAGGTACCAGGAAATCTTATCAATATTTATTCCCTTTTCCCTTGCCTGCTCCAGAAGGACTTTGTACCTATGCTCCCTTTGAGATCCAGTGACTATTTCAAGTCCTCTGAAGAGAACGTCAAAGCTCTTTGTTACCTCAGGCTCTCCCTCCTTTCTCATATGATAAAATGGTCTGTAGTCCCATCCGTATTCGTATATGAACACAAAGTCTATTCCTTTTTCACTGTAATATCTCCCTATCTCCTTCTCTTCCTCCCAAGATATGTCAAGATTGTTTACCTCTCCAAATACCTTCTTCTTTACTTCCTTTACGCTTATAAATTCAAATCTGTCAATATTTGGGAGTTCAACCCCAAGCTTTTTTATTGTCTTGCTATCCTCAAGCCCCTTTACAATGTGTTTTATTAAATCTTTGCATACTTCCATTATCTCAAAGTGATCTCTTATGAAAGATATCTCTGTATCAACGGACCAGTATTCACACAAATGTCTTACGGTGTGGTGAGGTTCAGCTCTCCAAACTGGCATTATGGAAAACACTTTCTCAAATCCAGCAGCCATTAAGTATTGTTTGTGGAGCTGAGGTGATTGTATAAGGTAAGCTTCTTTTTCGAAGTAGACAACTGGGAATACTTCGGCCCCTCCCTCAGATGCTTCAGAAATTATCCCTGTTGGATGGACCTCAACAAAACCTCTTTGATGAAAGAATTCTTTTATTAGATTTGATATCTCAGACTTAAGAAGAAATATATTTAGGTTTCTTTCAAGCCTTAGATCAAGGAATCTGTAGTCCAATCGATTCGAAAGGAATGTGTTT
>CAZUOK010000031.1:0-6631 GCA_964622145.1 Candidatus Woesearchaeota archaeon
GTATCTTCCAAGGTTCCATATCCTTTCAACAACATCTCTTGTCATTATCTCAACAGCTTTTCCAAAACCAACAATTCCTGGCACATTCTCAGTCCCAGCCCTCCTCCCGAATTCCTGCCCCCCTCCATGGAGAAGAGGTTCTATTTTCACACCTTCCCTAACAATCAGTGCCCCAACCCCTTTTGGCCCATGAATCTTGTGGGCATTTATTGTTATTAGATCAAGATTCATTTTTTTAGCATCTATTTCTATCTTAGTAAAGCTTTGACATGCATCCGTATGGAAGTATACTCCCTTCTCTCTGCAAATTTCCGCTATCTCTTCTATTGGTTGTATTGTTCCAGTTTCGTTGTTGACATGCATTATTGAAACAAGAATGGTATCCTCTCTTATCGCATCCTCAACATCCTCTGGATTTACCCTACCGTATTCATCCACATCCAAGTAAGTGACCTCAAATCCAAGCTTTTCAAGGAATTTACACGCATTCAAAACACACTTGTGTTCTGTTTTCTGAGTTATGATGTGCTTTCCTTTATCCCTGTTCGCAAATGCGATCCCCTTTATTGCTAGGTTGTTGGATTCCGTTCCACCGGATGTAAATATTACTTCATGTGGTTCAACATTTAGCCTCTTAGCTATTATCTCCCTAGCCTTTTCAACAGCTTCTCTCGTCTCTCTCCCAAAAGAATGTATTGAGGATGCATTTCCAAACTTTTCTGTGAAGTATTTCTCCATTTCCTTTAGGACTTCCGGATCAACAGGGGTTGTAGCGGCGTTGTCAAGATACACTTTCATCCCCAAACACCTTCCTACAAATCCTGCAGTAATCCGATTTAGAAACATAACCTCTTCTAACAGCCTTTTCAGCTATCTTTTCTAATTCCTTTATAATTTCCTCACTAAATCTTATCTTCTTTCCTCTTTTGCCGTTTAAATACATTGAAACAGCAGACTTCCTTACACCAAGGATCTCAGCAACATCTTTTTGTTTTAATTTGTACTTGTTTATCATAATCCTAGCTATTTCTCTTCTAACAACAGGTATCACATTCCAAACCGCATATTCGCACCTCATCATAATGTTCACAATTGTGAACCTTTACTTATAAGGTTTTCTACATTTTGTTTAGAATTTTGCCATATAAGGAATCTCTGTGCAATCTGTTTACAAAGGCCTCTGTCTTCCTGTAATTTTTCGCCAATATTCGACAATTATTGTATGTCGGATAATGTCGAAAAAATTATAAGGATAGGGATGGAAAAAATATTTGTGATACCAAAAGAGGAATCTGAGAGAGTTGAGTTCAAGGAAAGTTTGGCAAAGATTTCTGAGATACTGAAGACAATTTGTGCTTTTGCAAACAAGGAAGGTGGAGAGATCTATATTGGTATTTCGGATGACGGTAGGATTGTTGGGGTTAGGGTTGGAAAGAGAACTTTGGAAAAGCTTGCTGAGGAAATAACGAAGGAAATAAGGCCAGGTATATCTGTGAAAATAGAAAAGGTTGTTGCTGGAGGTAAAGAATTGTTAAAAATAATCGTCCCCGAAGGAGATTTGAAACCTTATTTCTATAAGGGGGTTGCGTATAAGAGGGTTGGAAAATCAAACTTGAGAATGGATCCACAGGAGGTTGAACTTCTTATAATAAAGAGGTATACCTCAAAAATAACGTTTGATTCTGAGCCCACTGATGTTGGTTTGGAGGAGATAGATGAGGGTAAATTGAGATCTTTTGTTGAGAGGCTTGGTAGGAAGTGGAAGGGAAAGGTGGATGCGTTGAAAAACCTGGGACTAATGAGAAAGAACAACTTGTTGAAGGCTGCGGTCTTATTGTTTGGGAAGAATCCATCAGTTTTCTTTCCTCAAAACTATTTCAAGTGTGTAAAGGTCGATGAATTTGGTGAAATTTTAGAATTTGAAAACTTTGGAGGAGATCTATTTGAGATTGTGGAAAATGTCTACAATTTTGCCTTGAAGAATATGCCAAAAAGAGTAAGAATTGAGGGCTTAAAAAGGGAAATAGAGTATTTTGTTCCAAAGAGCGCCATAAGAGAAGCCATTGTCAATGCGGTTGTTCACAGGGATTATAGGGTAATGTCTTTTTCTTATCTAAGGATAGAGCCGGATAGGATTGTGGTAAAGAATCCTGGGGTCCTTCCGGAAGGATTAGATGTTAGAGATCTATATAGGGAGCACTCCTCCATTCCAAGAAATCCTTTGATTGCGAACATCTTCTTCCTTGCTGGATATATAGAGGCTTGGGGAAGTGGCACCTTAAGGATGATAAGGGATTGTATAAGAAGTGGTTTGTCATTGCCAAAATTTGAGGAAAAGGGAGGATTTTTCTATGTGATCTTTGATCTAAAGGAAAAAGTATTGGGGGAAAGAGAAAAGAAGATATTAGATTATCTGTCCAAAAAAGGAACTGTAAAAACATCTGAAGTTGCAGAGTTTCTAGGGGTTTCAAGTAGAACAGCTCTAAGAATATTAAATAAGCTTGCAGATCTTGGATATATAATCAGGGCTGGCAGTAAGAAGGGAAGGATCTATAGAATTCTGGTATAATTTTTCGCCAATATTCGACAATTATTGTATGTCGGATAATGTCGAAAAATTATGAAGTTAAAAAGTCAAAGAAGACATCTGCATTCTTGTAGTAATTGTCTATTAATTCATACTCATTTTCCTTGTGGGCTGTTTCTGAGCAAATAGACCATGCTACTGCCTCTATTCCAACCTTCCTCAACACTCCTGCAAGAGTTCCTCCTCCAACCCCAATTTCCTTCGGTTCAACCCCAAGAACCCTTCTTATACTCCCTTCAATTTTCTTTACAAGCTCCGAATCTTTGTCTGTCATGGAGGGATCTTCCCTCATCACAACCTCAACCTTTACTTTTACCCCTTCCCTCTTTTCGTATTCCTCCGCCTTCCTCCTTACAAATTCTAGGACTTCTTCAATCTTGTACCTCGGGAGTACCCTGCAATCCCAATAAGAGATATCCCTTCCTGGGATTATGTTCACAGCATCCACATTCTTTTCCCTCTTTGTGGGTTCAAAGGTTGACTTTGGAGGGCTGAATATTGGATCTTCATCCGAGAATTTCTTGTGGATTTCCTCATAGAGTTCCGTCTGGAATCTCATCGAGTGGAGGTTTGCATTTATTCCTTCATTCGGTCTGCTCCCATGGGCTTGTTTACCGAGAACTTCGAACCTCATCCAAAGTATGCTCTTCTCAGCTACCTCAACAAAGTCCCCTCTTTCATTCCCTATATCAGGGACTATTGCCCAGTCTCCTTTCTTGAATTCCTCAGTCCTTTCCAAAAGGAACTTCAATCCATACTTGCTCCCAGCTTCCTCATCAGATAAAAACGCCAACTTCAATTTGTACTTCAAGTCCTCCCCTGTCCTTATTATCCTATCCAAAAGTATTACAGAAGAAAATATTCCAATCCCATTGTCCGACACACCCCTTCCATATACCTTCCCATCCTCAAAGGTTGCTTCAAAGGGAGGATACTTCCAGAGTTCCTTGTCCCCCTCAGAGACTGTATCCAGGTGTGAAAGTATCCAAACCGTCTTTCCCTTCCCAATTTCAACTATAAGATTTGGTCTCAAAAATCCATTGTCGTCCTTTGTCTCATACCTCCTAACCTTCACACCGTACTCACTCTCAAGGAATTCCTGGATGTAGTTCGCCCTCTCAAGTTCTCCCTCTCCTCCAGCCTTCGGATTCACAGCCTTTCTTTTTATTACCTCAGAAATAAAATCCATCAATCTATACACCTTCAACTCTCCTCACCACAAACCTAACGGTGTTTGGAGGAATGGGATTTCCTTCAACAGCCCTCCTAACTATTTCCTCAAGACTGTATTCCCTCGGTACAATTTTATAATTCTTTCCACACTCCGTATCTAATAATATTCTCACGAAGGTGGATTCATCTATCCTTGCGATCATGTCCCCTTTCCTATTGTATATCTTGTAATCCTCCCCTTTGTAATGCTTTACATAAGGAGGAATGCTATCCACCCAAGTAACAACCTTTTCCAATCGGATATCATTCAGGGAAACAGCCTCTACTTTTATTCTTGGCTCCCCCCTCATTCTAGCATAGAGAACACTTCCCACACCTCTTATGACAATGTATCTCCCGTTGTACCTTACTGCCACAACAGGGTCCTTTCTGTTCCCTTCATACCAATCTCTTGTTAGAACCCTTACCCCAAGAATGAGATGCCAGGGATTCACACTCTCCATAAGAGATTTTTTTTGGAAAGAAATTACTTTAAAAGTTCCTCTATAAGACTTGGTCTCTCGGATATCAGATAAAAGTTGCTCGGAACCCTAAAACCAGGTATCCTCTTTACTTCCCTAAGCTTGTAAAACCTCTTTATCCCAATTAGATAGCCAAATTCATATTTCTTGAAGTATTCTCTGAATTCTTTGGAAGATATTCCAATAAGATGTCTGTATTTTTCCCATATCTTCGAAACCTTCTCCCTCTTTATTTCTGATATCTCAAAATATCCCTGAAAACCTTTCCCAGACCTGTAAACAAAGACTATATCTCCTTCCTTTAAGTCCTTTGGTATCTCCTTCCTCAATTCAAAGACCTTGCTTCCAGAGAGTATCCTATCTAAGAACTTCCCCCTTATAGAAAGTGTCCAGACATTTCTCCTAAAGAATTCGTAAGGAATCTTCCCGATATCGTACAATTGGAAGGGTTTTTCCCTACCAACGTACACAATCCTCCCAGCTCTGTGAAAGTAAAACCTTCCTTCATCTACATCCAATTCTTCCACAATATTGTCTTCAAATATCTTTATATCTCCACTCTTTATCTGTTTCTTTATCCAATCAACTGAATACTTCTTAGAAGAAACTCTTGTTGCAGAAATGCAAATACCTTCCTTCCAAAAGAGATAAAACTTTTTCTTGGATTTCTCTAAAACCCTCCTTTCACCATCTTTTACAATATTCAAGGCCAACTTAACTAGATTTATGTCCTCCGCAAGTATCACCAACATTTATTATCACAAAACCCCTATATTCTTTTCCATGATCCTCGCCTTTGACATCGACGGGACGATTATAGAAAGGAATGTTGGAGATGTCCAAGTTGAGTGTCTTAGGAAGGCATCTGAGATTGTCCTCAACAAGAAATTCGAGGTTGATTTTGACTATTCTGGAATGATGGACTGGGAAATAGTGCAGAGAATTGTGAAGAAAAAAATAAAGAAGAGAACCTTTGAGGAAATATTCAGAGTTTCTGCAGATCTATTTAAAAAAAGCTGTCCAAGGATCTTATTAAAGGAAGATATTTTGGAATTGCTTGAAAACTTCAGTGGAAGAAAGGTCATAATAACGGGAAACATAAAAGAAATAGCATTGTACAAGCTTAAAAAAGCAGGAATAATTGATTATTTTGACCTATCCCTCTCTGGATTTGGAGACGAATTTCTGAGGAGAGAGGATCTCCTAAAAAGGGTTGCAAAGGAAGGATTTGTTTTGTACTTTGGAGACACAAAAAAAGATCTCGAAACGGTCAAGAGAGTTATTTCAAAAGGATACAAGGTAGCTTTTTGTGCAGTTCCAGAATAACCCCAATATTCTGGAAACACCTTCCTTTTTACAATGTAAATATCTTTTCTTTATCAAAAATTGCCCATGCAGACATTATTTATACCCTTTCTCCTTATAATTCTCCATTTCTTTCTCAATATTCATCATGGAACCTTCGTCTTGTACCCAAACTTTCTCAACAACTCAAACCTCTCCCTCTTGTCCTCCTCCTTCTCAACACCTACTGTTGTGTAGCCATCAACAACCCCAATAATCCCCCTTCCCTGATCCGTCTCCGCAATCAAAACTTGGAGGGGGTTCTGTGTTGCTGTGTATATCCTTGTTATTTCAGAGACTTGTTTCAGTCTATTCAGTATGTTTATTGGCCAAGCATTCCTTATTAGTATTATCAGAGTATGCCCAGCCCTTATCTTCTCCGCATTCTTTATTGCGTACTTTATCAATTCCTCATCATTCCCATCATACCTTATGAGTCTCTTTCCAGATGCTTCACAGAAAGCTATTCCAAACTTTATGTCCTTAGAAGATTCTGCCAGTGCTTCAAACACGTCCTCAACAGTCTTTATAAAATGGGAGTGTGCAATTATCACGTTTGCATCCTCCGGCTTCTCTATCTGAACAACCTCAAATTTCATAAAAATAAAGAAAAAGGTAATCTTAATATAGGTTTCGAGTTAGAAGATCACTTCTATCTTCTCTTCTGGATATCCTAGCTTTACTAGTTCTTCTTTTATCCTTTTCCTGTGATCCCCCTGCAGCATTACCTTTCCATCTTTATAAGTCCCACCACAAGCCAGCTTCTTCTTCAACTTTCTTACAACTTCTTCCCCCTCTTTTTCCTCATCTATCCCCTCTATTATTGTCATCACTTTCCTCCCTTTTACCCTTTCTAACCTCACTTTTATCTTTCTCTCTTCCCTCTCTATTGCCTCCAGAATCTCCCTTTCTATGTCTGGAAGACCCACCAGCTTTTTCATCAGCATGATCCCCTTTCTTTCAGTACGGTCAATATCCTAGCAATTCTCCTCTTTATCTCCCTATA
>CAZUOK010000031.1:6641-7592 GCA_964622145.1 Candidatus Woesearchaeota archaeon
CCCTATACCTCCCAGGATTTGATAAAGATTTCTTCCCATATCTCTCCGCATTTAGCCTTAACAATTCCATTCTAAGTTCCCTAAGCTTTTTCCTAAGCTCCTCATCACTCATCTTTCTCAGTTCCTCCACCTTCTTCAATTTCTTTCACCTTTTTCTCGAGATCTTCTAAAGGTATATCTTTTATTTTTATCTCATCCGGCATCTTAACATCTGGGGGAAGTATCTTCACCCTTATCCCATAGTTTCCTGGGGGGAGGGTTATGTCAATAAAGGCTTCCTTGACCTGGAATATCGCAGCCTCCCCACACTTCGGGATGTAGCCTTTCTTGAACTTCCAATGCTTCCCCCTTTCTCCAGGAAGCTTTCCAGCCATTACTATCTCAACACCCTTAGCACCAGCATTCATAACTTCCTCTATCGTTATCGCAGCTATCTTCCTGAACCTCTTTGGACCCCATCTAGCCAACCTGTTTGCAATCCTAGCGGCAACGATGAGGGGTTCCAAATCAGGATTCTCAACCTCCCTAACATCGATTTGAGGATTTTCCAAGCCAAACTTTTCCTTTAATTCCTCCGCAATCCTCCTTAGATTTATCCCCTTTCTCCCAACAATTACCTGGGGCCTTGCACAAGCTATCACTATCCTATCTCCCAAAGGTGTCTTGTATATTCTTATCTCTCCTATCATTGCCCTCCTAAACCTTTCAAATAAGTACTTCTTTACCATGTACTCATTGAACCTTTGTTCAAGGAAATACCTCTCTATCATTCTCCTTCACCCACAACAATCTCCACGTGGGTTGATTTTGGGAGCCCATACCTAGCTTTCTTCTCCTTTGATATCGCCCTATGAGCAGCTATGTGAAGGATCTTTAACTTTGAAACATCAAGACCTTTTTGTTTTGCACTATTAATTGCATTTTTAAGGACCTTTAGTATATATCTACAGG
>CAZUOK010000032.1:0-4802 GCA_964622145.1 Candidatus Woesearchaeota archaeon
AGATATATGAGGAATTTAAGAAGGCAAAGGAGCTTTGGGTTGAAAGGATATTTCTAAAAAAACTCTCTGAAGGGAAGAGTTTTGAGGACGCTTTTATGTCCATTCCAAAGGACATCGTGAGATTATGGATTGATGCTTATCAATCTTACATCTTCAACAAGCTCCTATCACTTTTGATAATAAACAAGGAAAATATTCCAGAGAAGCTCCCCCTAATTTCATATAACACAAAGCTTGATAGGTGGGAGGAAATAAGGGAATATGTGGAGAAAATCTTGGAAGAGGAAGAGATATCTTTAGAAGACTTCAGGATAAGGAAGAGGATAAGACCAAGGACTAAAGTCAGAAGCTCTTTTATGCACCCTAGGCACTTCAAGTACAGTATTAAAAGGAATGAAATAGTCCTGGAGTTCCAATTGGGTAGGGGAGAGTACGCATCCATTCTTCTATATTTCCTAGGAGTCCAGGAGTAGAAAGTTTCTTATGGGGCCGCGGGGATTCGAACCCCGGACCTCCCGCTCGTAAGGCGGGCGTCATACCACTAGACTACGGCCCCAAAGATCAAGGGAAGGGAGATATTATAAAGGTTATTGACTTTCAGTATATATATCATGTATAATATATGCCATATATTATTTCAACCAGTTTTTCTCTATGTATTCTCTCAAGACGATGTCCCCCTTACCGTCCCAAGATATAACAACAGGCTTTGTGTTCACTCCCAATCTCTTTGCAAGAGCTTTTAGATTCTCTTTCAACCTTTTGTACTCTTTTTGTGATACCTTCGAGAACTTCACCTCAAAAAAGTGAACGACTCCCTCCTTCTCAGCAATTATATCAATCTCGTATTCACCTTCCTTCCAATCCTTGGATATCTTTCCATAGCCCATCTCTCTTAGAACATCCATACAGAATCTTTCAAATGCTCTTGAGTAATAACTCCCTATCTCTTTTGAGAACTCTTCAATGACATCTCTTTCTTCTAGCGTCTCTATTTTTTCAATGTTTTTCCAGAAAAATCTTGCCCAAAAATTCACATCGTTTGATCTTATGTAGTACAGGCTCTTCCTCCTATAAAAGCTCTTTATTCTTCCGACGATTTCATACTCTCTCAGTAAATCATTTAGATATCTGCTCAAACTCTCCATCTTTATACCCGTATACTCGGATATCCTTTTCATCGTGTTGCTTCCGACACTTATCGCCTCGATTATACTGAAGTAATGCTTGTATTCCTTCCCCAGCTCCTCCTTTAGCATCATCCTTATCTCCTCAGAGAAGGGTCTCGGATACTCCAGGAAATACTTCCTAAAGAACTCTTCTGGAGGACATCCTTCCCTCTCTAGCACTTCATAATACTTTGGGATCCCTCCCAAAACACTCCAAAACTTAAAGGAATCTTCAATGTCATACCCAAGATCACTGAGAATTTGGAACACGACCCTGGGTTCCAGTTCCCTCAACCTTAATATCACGAACCTCCCAAAAAGCGGACTTTTGTAATCGAGCAACATTTTCTTTGAAGAAGAGATGTAGGAACCAGTTATGACCACCTTTTTACCTTTGTACTTGTCAACAAGTCTTTGGAGATCCCACAACAGGGACTTGTCTACCTTTAAAAGGTTTTGCACCTCATCGATGAATATTTCAACATCTTGTCTAAATAGGAACTCCAATATCTCTGTCAAGTTTTCCGTATCCGGCATGAAGATCCCGCTTTCCCTAATCTCCCTTATCCAATCCCTTGCTATAAGCTTCTTAGATTTATCCCTTGGAACAAATAGTTTAACATAATTTTCTAGACCTTCCTCCACAAGCCTTGTCTTCCCAACCCTTCTCCTTCCAAGCACCGCAACTCTGGTGTGTTTTCTTATGAACTCCAACTCCCTCTCTCTGTTATAAAACTTCATATATGACATGTATAATATAGGTGGCATATAAAAGTTGTCCTACTGTAGTCTCCTGACCTTCTTCCCCCTTTCGCTTGGAATTATCTCAACCCTAGCATCAGGAAACTTCCTCCTCAGCTCCTTCCCCTCAAAGAACCTATCCAAGAATACTGCTAAGGCTGCAATCTCCGAGTGCGGTTGGTGTCCTATGGCCACATTGTAATCAGAAATCTCATAGATCTCCCAAGGTACCTTCTCAGCCCCAACAATCACCAGCATATTTCCTTTCTTCCTATAGTCTTCCTTTATTTTTTCAATAACATCATTCACGTTTATTCCATACATGGTGAGATGCACCACAAAACCCCTTTCCTTGAATTTTTTTATATATTCAAGTGGATCCTCAACAAAGTCCACCCAAAACCTCCCTCCCCAGTTTCTATTTACTTCTTCTATCTTCTTCCTCACCTCCTCATCCCTCTTGTCAAACACTATCCCATCCGCTCCAAAAGCCCTTGCAACAAGGCATACATGAGTAGATACCCTCGCATCCCTAACAAACCTATGTCCATACCTCAGTACCACAATCACAACCTTTGGATTCATGAAAAAGTATTTGAAGGTTTTCGAAGAAAAAGTAAGAGTGCCAACAGTAAGGGAACTTCTAAGGGGAAAGGTGCCGGAGGATCTCATACCCCTCGTCAGGAGGAGTTACGATATAATAGGGGATATAGCTGTCCTCGAAATACCGGAGGAACTTAAGGATTATGAAAGGGAAATAGCAGAGGCTATAATGAAGATCCACAAGAATGTTAGGGTTGTTTGTAAGAAAGTGGGGATAGTTGAGGGTGTTGAAAGAGTTAGAAAGGTGGAAATAATCCTTGGTGAAAAGAGGACGACAACAATCCACAAGGAGAATGGTATAAGGTTAAAGGTTGATATATCAAAGGTCTTTTATACCCCAAGGCTTTCACAAGAAAGACTGAGAATCGCAAAGAAAGTAAGAGAAGGGGAAGTTGTTACAGATCTTTTTGCAGGGGTTGGACCCTATTCCATACTAATAGCAAGAATATCGAAGCCCAAGGTTGTCTATGCAATAGACATAAACCCCCACGCATACGAGCTCTTGGTGGAGAATGTGAAGATGAACAAGGTTGAGGGTGTTGTAAAACCCTTCCTAGGAGACTGCAGGGAGGTTGTGGAGAGGGAGAAACTGATTGGGGTTGCGGATAGGGTGATAATGAACCTACCAAAGGATGCAGGGGATTTCCTAGACGTTGCTTACAAGGTATCAAAGGGTGAAAGTGTGATCCACTTTTACTGCTTTTTGTATGAAGAAGGGCTCTTCGAGGAGGGAATAAGGATAATAGAGGAGAAGGCAAAAGAATTAGGATTTGACTTTGAGATATTGGAAACTGTCAAGTGCGGGGAGATAGGACCGAGAAGATACAGGGTTTGTATAGACTTTAAGATGCTGAAGTGAGGTTTTATGAGGATACTGATCCCCCTGATATTAATATTCCTCCTCCTTTTGATTAAGATATTGACAAGATACGACTGTGAGAAAGTTCTCATAGAGAACTTCAAGAAAAAGGAAAGGTACTGTGTGATGTACTCCGATAAGGGAATACTAATAGCAAAGAAATGCTACTATGGAGAATGGGTTGTCTGTGGTGAGAGAAATGGGAACATTACTTTCGTTGGTCTTGTATTCAATCCTAGGTAGCATCCTCGGATTCTTGTTCGGGATGATTCCCGGATTTCACCCAAACCTCCTCGGAAGGTTTTTGATAGAGAACCCTTTGAAGACAGCATTTTTCCTGGTCTCTCTTGGGACAGCATACAACTTTTCCCAAGCAATACTTGCTTGTGGTGGGTTCAAGGTGTACGGGTTTATCCTCGCTGGAAGGGATGAGAAAAGGATTGTCATGCAGGGGGTGAAATATTCCCTAATTATGTTGGCATGCTTTCCTGTATTTTATATCCTAAAAATAACAGAAAAACTTGATTGGCTCGTACCCTCCATCCTCCTTTTGTCCTCCCTTCACATCATAAGCAAGGAAAGGTATCCGAATGTTGCCCTTCTAATCTTTGTCCTGTCTGGAATAATAGGATACCTTGTCCTCAGATTTCACCTTTGCAAAAATCCTCTTCTCCCCCTCTTCTCAGGACTCTTTGGAGTCCCATCCCTACTCTCAAGGAAGAGTCCAGAAACAGAGAAAGGGGATGCAAGGGTTTGCACCGTCCTCCTTGCAAGCCTTTTTATGGTATCCTTCCCATCCCTTTCTCCCACCCAAGCCTCTATCATCATTGGAGATCTGTTTAAGGAAAGTTCCCAATCCCTTATAGCTGCGTTGAATTTCTCCCAAACCCTTGTATCTTTGTACTCCTGGTTTTTCATAGGAAAACCAAGAGAAGGTTACTTAAACATACTCAGAGCCTTACCAAAGACATGCCTCCCACTCTTATTGCTATCCTTCCTCCTCTCGACAGCAATGGGGTCCTTCCTCTTTTTCATTTCAAGAAGAATAAGAATAAGAAAGGATTTGAGGCTCCTCGCTGTGTCCCTGAACATTCTTACAATCCTTTACTTTTCTGGCGTTCAAGGTATAATTGTATACGTTGCATCCCTGTTGCTCGGTCTCGAATGTCTTAGAAGGTCTGTATCCCTTCTGAATTGCATGGGGGTACTTGTTGTCCCTACTTTGCTCTGGTATCTTTGAAGAAGTTTTTTTGCCCTCTTATAAAGCTCCCTCCTGCTTTTTAGATACTTTATTATCTTTTTATAGTCTTCTTCCATATGTCTCATCCTTTCATTGTCTCCCAATAATTTCAGATACTTCACAGCTATCCTAATTACCTTTGGAAGATCCCTTGTCAACTCGTAAAAAGTAACAAAGATCTCCAAACTTT
>CAZUOK010000032.1:4812-7545 GCA_964622145.1 Candidatus Woesearchaeota archaeon
CTGAGATCTTTTTCCAAGATCCCATCAAATCTTTTCTTCAATTCCCTGTAAATCTCAAGGGTCTTCTCCAACCTCGGAACAACATTCCCACCAAATATTCCGGCAAGCTTTAGCTCATCCTTCTTATTTTCTTCATAATATTCCTTCAAGTACCTTGCAATGTAAAACAATTCTGTAATCCCCATTAAACCCTTCAGTAGCATCCCCATAATCCTTGGAAGTTCTTCTTTCAATTTCTTCTTCAGGTCTTCCTTCGCGGATTCCCTCTCATAATACAAGTAAAACTTTATGGATCTATATATCTTTGTCAGTATCTCCATATTCCTCTCATACGAAACCAACAGTTCCTCCAGCCCCGCCATACCGATTTGAGAAATGTTTTTTTGCTTTTTAACCTTTTAGGTGTTAATTTTTAAAGAATTTGGAAAAACTTTTTAATTAGAGATCTCCACTAAATAATTATTGCAAAACTTCTGTCAAGGCCTTAAAAAGGAATGGTAGGACAAGGGTAGCATCTGAATAAAGTGTTACGTGATCCGCATCCTTTTTAATCTTTCCCCAAGATATCGCCTCCCTTGTCCTCGCCCCGGAAAGGCTGCCATCCCACTCAACAGCAGTTGTTATGTAAACGGCATAATCAAGCCCTCCCTTAAACTGGTTCCACCATATTACATGGTGTTTTGAGATCCCTCCTCCTATTATCAGAGCTCCCGTTCTCTTCGCCTCCCAAATCAGGTTGTTCAAAAGATCCTCATCCTTCATAACGTCTATTTTAAAATCGGAGTGATCAAGGTGAAATCTCCAGCACTGCCAACCAACCGCCCCATCCAAAGGACCAGGTATTATTACAGGGATCTTGTTCTTGTAACACCAGTATATTATGCTCTCTTCTTTCTTGGGATGGTCTTCCAATCTCTTACCAATTTCCCAAACGAGTTCATAGGTAGAGATATCCCTCTTTTCTTTGTATATATCTTCAAGGATTGGTAGGAGATGTTTTTCTATCGTTATCCCATAGCTCTCCATGGGTACAAACACGTTTCCCAGCCTGTGTATCCCCCTTTCCTCAAGTTCAACATCATCCGCATCGAATTCCCCTATGTAATAGTCCGAGAAAAGCCTTGCAAAGTCATGATCGAGAGTACCATTCGTTGTGATCACCACATCAAACCACTTCCTTCTTAACATTTCCTTCAATATCCCTCTAACACCTGTCGCGACAATACAAGCTGGGAAGCTGAGGAATTTAAGAGCTTCATTATCCTTTATCATCCTTTCAAGGATCTTGAATGCAAGGTATAAGTACTTTGCCTGAAATCCTCCCCCCTGTCCCATCTTTTCAATGATATCCGACACTTTATCCTGACTTCCTATTGAGATGTCCCTTACGGGATCCATACGAAGGGCTTGCAAACAATGTTTAAAAATCCTTTCAGAGGAATAGGTATCCATGTTATCCATACAGGAAAGGGTGAAGAAGATAATAGAGGAGTTTGGGGCAACCCCCATTGATGAAGAATTGTATAAAAGGTTTGAGAGAGTCCACAGGACGTTTAGGAGGAGGTTCTGGGTCTCACACAGGGACTTGGATGTTATCCTTGATGAAAAAGATTTTTGGGTGGTATCTGGGAGAGGACCTTCCGAGAAGATACACTTTGCCCACTTGATAATATTTGACACCGTTAGGGCAATACAAGAGAAATTTGATGTAAACGTGTTCATCCCGGTATCAGATGATGAGAAGTTCCTGTTTGGAAAAACATCTTTTGAGGACGCTAGAAAATATGCAATAGAAAACTTAAAAGATATCTTAGCTTTGGGTTTCGACAAGGAAAAGACCTACATACTGATAGACACTTACCACATGCATCCAGACTTCTACAAGTTTACTATCAGAATCTCTGAAAAGATAACTGGAAGTATGGTAAAGGATGTCTTTGGGATAAACGATTCCAACAACATTGGGGAATTCTTCTACCCAGCAATCCAAGTTTGCCACATCCTCTACCCAACACTCCTAACGGGAAAAAGGGTCCTGGTTCCTATAGGGCTGGATCAGGATCCATTTATAAGGTTATCAAGGGACATTGCTCCAAAGGTAGGTTTAAAGAAACCATCCACGGTTCACCTTGGTTTTATAAGAGGTCTTAGGGGAGAAGAAAAGATGAGTGCTTCCCAACCAGAATCCTCCCTTTATCTAGAAGAGGATGAGAAGGTTAAGAAAAAAATCTGGAGGGCTTTGACAGGGGGGCAGCCCACCGTTGAGGAGCAAAGAGAGAAAGGAGGAAATCCAGATATCTGTGTTGTGTTCGAATATTTGAGATTGATGGAGGATAGTGATGAAAGATTGAAAAGGGTATATGAAGAATGCAAATCTGGGGAAAGGATTTGCGGAGAATGTAAGGAAGAACTTTTCAAAATGGTAAAGGAATTCTATGATAGGATTAGAAAAAGGAGGGAGAAAATAGATATTGAGGAATACAAGATATTGTCTCCAGAAAACGTTGACTAGGATACCAAAGTTCCAAGAAATTTCTTTCCTTCCAAAAATCTCAAAAGATTTTCCATTTTCTTTCCATTTATCACAGCCAGTTCCAATCCATTTCTCGAAGCAAGCTCAGAAGCCTTTGGATCAAAGGGAAATCCTCTAACAGACCTTCCTCTTGTCATTTCCAAGAGCTCATTCCAGCTCATTTTCCTTATAAGCCTTGCATTCCTGAATTTCCTTGGATC
>CAZUOK010000033.1:0-7269 GCA_964622145.1 Candidatus Woesearchaeota archaeon
GAGCAGACAGCTTATGTATTAGTGCATCATGGAATGGGAGATCAAAGGTAAAATAGAGGGATATTATTTGCTTTAATAAGAACAATCTTCCTTTCTATCTCTTAAAAAGAAAGGCAACAATAATAAGAGGATACTCACCAACATTATAGCTTCTGCATCAAAAGCCTGGAAAATTTATAAAGATTAAAGAAAACTCTAGGAATATGCGAGGCATTTTTGGGGAAGCCCTTAGGGAATACAGAGAAAACTTCTCGAAGATAATAGGAATGCAGGTTGTTTGCGTGATACTCCTGATGTTTCCATTTATGCTCTCAGATATAAACAGAACTTTAGCATCCATCACAGGAGTATTTATCCTTTCCGTTGTATCTCCAGCTTCCCTTATTTTCTACAAGAATATAAGAGAAAACTCAATTTCAGGTTCATTTTTGGATGTTTTAAAGGGAAAAGCTTGGAAATACCTAGTGTTCACAGCGGTTTTCCTACTATCCCTCCTGGGGATATTTTACCTTTCCTATGACAGTCTCCTTGCAATCCTAAAGGGAAAGGCTAACAAAAAGGCTTTATTGAATATCTCTGCATCCTTCCTGACAGCCCTCATCATAACATCCTTTTTTATCTATCCACAAGCTGTTGTGGTAGAAAAAGGAGATATATTCCAAGCTTTTATTTATCTCAAGAGACCAAAATATTTTAGATCTGGAATATCCTTTACAGTTATATCCCTTCTCCTATTAATACCATTTATCTACCTTTCGCTTTTGCCAAGAATTGGAATCTTCTTCTTTCTATTAATAAGCTTCTTCGTTGTCCCCTACCTTTCGATACTATACTGGAAGATGTATCCAGGGGGTAAGAGATGATAGACATAATCCTTGGAAGGACAAGGAAGGAGAGAGAGGAGCTTGGGAAGGATGGGGCAGTCTTCATAGGGAAACTCTATGTAAAGATGGGGATATACCATTCCCTTTCCAACAAGATATATCTGGATGTGGTGAAACCTCACGTTGTCCTGATATCTGGAAAGAGAGGAAGTGGAAAGTCTTACACTGCGGGAGTAATAACGGAAGGCATACTTTCATCTCCAAGGGAGATCAGAAAGAATATATCAATTCTGATAATGGATACCATGGGAATCTACTGGACAACAAAGTATCCAAACACATTACAAAAAGAACTGCTCCAGGAATGGGGGTTAGAACCAAAGGGATTCGAAGATGTAAGGGTACTTGCTCCATTTGGCTGGTTCGAACACCTAAAAGAAATGGGAGTCCCTGTAGATGAGAAGTTTGGGATAAGACCAGAGGAACTTGATCCGCTGGATTGGGTGTTGACATTTGATCTTGATCCCCTATCCCCAATAGGAGTCCTAATACAAAGGGTTGTGGGAAGGGTGAAGGAAAACTTTGAGGAGTTCTCTATTGGGGATATTATTGGGGAGATAGAAAAAGAAAGGGAATTTGATGTTCACGTTAGGGATGGTGCAAGAGCCCTATTTGAGAATGCAATGCAATGGGGGATATTTGGGAGGAAAGGTTTGAAAATAGAAGAAATAACAAAAGCGGGAACAGCAAACATAATAGATATCTCTCTTTACGAACAAATAAACATAAAGGCAATGGCTATAGGGATAATCGCAAAGAAGATTCTGACAAGGAGAATGTATATGAGGAAGATAGAAGAGTTGATTGATATTGGGGAAGCTTCACCCTCCATGCTGGATTTTATACCGAAAGAAATGAGAGTTCCCATTGTTTGGATGATAATAGATGAGGCCCATGAATTTCTCCCAAATGATAAGGTAACACCTGCAACAGAACCCCTTGTTCTTTGGTTAAGGGAGGGAAGACAACCAGGCTGTTCTTTGATCCTGATAACCCAACAGCCCGGAAAGATACACACGGACGCCATAACCCAAAGTGATATTCTGATATCCCACATGGTAACTGCGAGGGAGGATATAGAGGCTTTAAATAGGATGATGCAGACGTATCTTGTGTATCCAATAGAGAGGTATCTAATGGATCTTCCAAAGGTTAAAGGAGCTGCCCTCGTCCTTGATGACAAACAGGAAAAAGTGTATCCAATCCAGATAAGGCCAAGGTTAAGTTGGCATGGAGGGAGAGAAGCAACCGCACTGAGAAAAGAGTGATAGAGAGATGCAGGAAGAGATGATTAAAATAAATGAAATCTTCTTCCGAAGGCACAGGGAGATACTTGGAGATCATTTTGAAGAGTTCCTAAGATTCTTGGAAAGAATACCGAACGACACGATAAGAGTGAATACTCTAAAGATAGGTAGGGAAGAGCTTAGGGAGAGGCTTGAGGAAAAGGGGTGGAAGTTAAAGGATATACCCTTCTACAGGGATGCCTTTGAAGTTATTGAAAGGGACAGACCAATTGGGGCAACTTTAGAATATTCCTTAGGATACTACTACCCCCAAGAAAAGGCTTCCCTAATCCCTCCAATAATTCTAGATCCAAGACAGGGAGAAATTGTTTTGGATCTATGTGCAGCTCCAGGATCAAAGACAACCCAGATTTCAATGATGATGGAAAACAAGGGATTGATAATCGCAAATGACGTAGAGTATAGTAGAATCAAGATCTTAATCTCAAACATCCAAAGGATGGGATGTCTGAACGTTGTTGTGACGAGAATGGATGGAAGGAAATTTGGGAGGTTTGAGGAGAGATTTGACAGGGTCCTTGTGGACGTCCCCTGTACAGGGACGGGAACAATCGTCTGGGAATACGATCCAATAAAGAGATGGAGTCCAAAACTTTCGAGAAACTTCTCCAAGCTACAGCTAAGACTTCTTGAAGCCGGATTCAAGGCAGTAAAGGATAATGGTATTGTTGTGTATTCAACCTGCTCCTTGGAACCAGAAGAAGATGAGCTTGTGATAAACAAGTTCTTGGAAAGAAATGAGAACGCCAAGGTGGAGAGAGTAAAAGTGGAGAGATTGAATTCTATGGATGGAATTACAGAGTGGGAGGGAGAAAAACTGTATGAAGATGTCAAAAACTGCTTGAGGATATACCCCCATCTCAACGAATCGGAGGGATTCTTTGTGGCTAGGATAAGAAAAGTTTCTTAATCCAAAGATACAACTCAAAGAGTATGGAGTGGATGTTCCTCTCCATCATCTGTATGTTCACATTTGCAGCTCTAAATATGACTCTAAAGGTCATAAGGACAGATGCCACAAAGACAATGTTCTTTGTCCTCCTAATATCCTCCCTCCTTCTCCTCCCTTTTCTGGATAGAATTTCTGTGGAGGATAGAAGAGATATCCCCCTGATAATTCTCGCTGGGATCCTTATAGCCATATCTCAAGTGCTTCTCGTGAGAGCAATGAGACTTGCCCCAAATCCAGGAATACCAAACTTTATAGCCGCATCAAATGCTCTCCTTGTCTACATACTCTCCGCAATCTTCCTTGGATCGGAAGTAAGTGTTAAAAGCTTGTTGGGAGGTATCTTAATACTCGTAGCCCTGCTGTTGATATCGATATGATGAACGGTATTCGGGGCTGAGGCGGTGATGAAACCAGCTATCTCTGATCGAAACCTTTTTATAAAAAGTGATTTGAGGATGCTGCATGGGTGAGGGACTTCCAGATTCCAGAAAGGAGTAAGAATTTCTCCGAATGGTACAACTGGATACTTAGAGAGGCTAGGATATGCTTTGTGGAGTATCCTGTAAAAGGTGTTTATCCTTATCTTGAGAGGGGGGCGAGGGTATTTAAGAAAATAAAAGAAATTGTTGAGAAAGAGCATGAAAAAACAGGTCATAAGGAGGTTCTCTTCCCAACGCTAATACCCTTGAGCCTATTTAAGAAAGAGACAGATTTCTTTGAGGGATTCACTCCAGAAGCATATGTTGTTACGGAAACTCTTCAAGGGAAGAAGTTTGATGAAAAGCTCATACTCAGACCAACATCAGAAGTTCCATTGTATTTTGTTTACTCCCACTTCATAAGGTCTTGGAGAGACTTACCACTGAAGATATATCAGATTGTGAACATATTCAGATGTGAAACAAAGATGACGAGCCCGTTGTTAAGATTGAGGGAAGTTCCCGGATTTGTGGAAGCCCATACATTCCATAGAACGGAAGAAGAGTCCCATAAGCAGATAGAAGAGGCTATAGGGATATATAAGAGAATATTGGAATTTATCGGACTCCCATGGATCATCGTGAAGTGTCCTGATTGGGATCTTTTCCCCGGAGCTTACTACCAGTACGACTTCATAACCGTAATGCCAAATGGGAAGTTATTAGAATTGGCCTCAGTGATAAACCTTGGACAAAAGTTTTCAAAGGCGTTTGAGATAAGATTCCAGGATAAAGATCTGAAATGGAAGTTTGTGTACCAAACCTGCTATGGAATTGGAATAGACAGGATAATAGGGGCTGTTATAGGATTGTTTTCTGATGATATAGGACTGATGTTCCACCCGGACATATCCCCCGAAGACTTTGTTGTTGTCCCAATCCCAAAGGCGGAAAATAAGGAAGAAATTGAAGAGTACTCAAACAGAGTTTACAGAAGGCTTAGGGAGATGGGATTCAAAGGCACAATAGATCTCTCCGATGAAACTCCCGGGTCGAAGTTCTACAAATACGAAAGGCTTGGAATTCCAATCAGGGTAGAGATTGGGGAGAGAGAAGTAAGGGAAAGTTTCCTGACGGTTGCAATCAGAGGGCTGAGAGAGAGAAAGAGGATTAAGATTGAGGAATTTAAGGATTTTTACAGGGAAGAGAAAGAGAGGATAAAGGAATACTTATTCAGGAAGGCTGTAGAAGAGGTAAAGAGGCTTATTAGCGATAAGGGACCTGTATATGTGTTAGAGATGGAAAATCCAAAAAGGGAAGAGATTGAAGAAAAAGAAGAAGAATTGGGGGCTGAGTATATAGGGAAGATTGTAGAATCAAACTTTTTAAAATTGGAGGGAGAATACCATTTATTTGGGAAAAAGTACTAGACTCAGAACTTATTAACAAATATATGATCCATTTGAGAACTCCTTTTACGTTCCTGAATTATTAGAAGATGAGCTGGAGGTTCAGATAGAAAGGTGCTGGTCAGAAAAGGAGAAAATAAGAGGAAGATTCCTCTCAACAAAGATTGTTAGGGATACTGTTTGGGGCAAGGTAACTACCAATGGAGACAAAGTCCAATGTTTGGATACTTCCAAAGAGGGATGTAACGCTATGATAGAGGAATTTAAAAATTGCTTGGAGAACATCGAAAAATTCTGAGGAGCTATTAAGGAGGAAAGAGTATAGAAAGCGATTTGGGAAGCAATAGCATATCTGCCCACAACTTCCTAAAAATGAGGAAGTAAGGAAATATTTCTTAAGAGAGATTCTAAGAGAAGAAATATACAGAATCTCAAAGGAAGACTATCCCTCCAATTTCCTCCTCATTTCGCTTATCATTTCTTTTGTCCTATTATCAAGTACAAAGGCTTTCTCGAGGACATCAAAGATGTTTTCTACAGGAATTATCTCAACCTCCTTCAGTATCTTTTCCGGAAGTATTATATCCTTCATGTTTGCCTTCGGAATTATAACCCTCTTTATTCCTGCCTCGTATGCCGCCTCAATCTTCTCATTTATACCCCCGACAGGAAGTACCTCCCCCTTTATCGAGAGGCTCCCTGTCATTGCGGTATCCTGTCTAACAGGAATCCCAAACAGTGATGACAAAACGGCTGTAGCAACAGAAATTGATGCACTATCCCCTTCCACTCCCTCATAGGTTTGTAGGAATTGTATATGGATATCGTAGTTTGACAAGTCTTTGTCAGAAACCTTCTTTATAATTGCTGAAACATTTTGGATAGCCTCTCTTGCAATTTCTCCAAGCTTCCCAGTCGCAATAATCTTTCCCCTCCCCCTCTCCATTGAGGGAACAACACTAGCCTCTATAGGTAATATTATCCCAGCCCCCCACTCCCTTCCAGCAGAAAATACAGCCAGCCCATTTACCCTACCAACTCTTTCTCCCTTGTTTACAATTATCTGATATTCCCTCTTTATCTCAGTTATCTTGTCCACCATCTGCTTCTCAAGTGTTTTTGCATACTTCTTTGCCTCAATAACATCTTCCGGCTCAACATACTTCTTCCCTTTCCTCGAAGCTATATCCGATGCTGCCTGAACAAGGCCTCCAAGCTCTCTAAGCCTTAATGTAAGATATCCTCTCCTTCCCGCCATCCTCCTTGCTTCCTTTATTATCTCAATTACAGCTTCTCTTGTGAAGTGTAAAAGATTTCTCTTTTTGACTTCCTGAGCAACAAATCTTGCAAGTTTTTTCCTGTTCTCAGGAGTATCCTTCATTTCACTATTCATAAAAACTTCGTATCCATACCCCCTTATCCTCGACCTTAGAGCTGGATGGAGCATTTGGATTGTTTCTGGAGTCCCTGCAGCAACAAGGATGAAATCGCAAGGAACAGGATCCGTTTGAACCATTGCTCCAGCACTTCTCTCAGATCTTCCTGTTATTGGGAATTTCTTTTCCTGCATTGCAGTAAGGATTGCTATCTGCATCTCGGGTTTCAAAGTACCTATTTCATCAATGAATAGTACTCCCCTATGGGCCTTGTGGATTGCTCCTGGAATCACTCTCAAGTGGGCGGGTGTTTCCAATCCTCCAGAGTTCCTTACAAGCACTCCATTGACGACAAGATTTCCTGTCTCCGTCGTTATGTTGTAGGTTACATCAACAGATTCCCTTACTTTGTAAATCTCCTCTTGCTTTCTGAGCATTAAGGCAGCTTGCCTCACCTTCTTGTACCTTACTTCGGATATCTCCGAAACAAAGCCCAGGACAGCCTTTTCAAATCTCTCCCCTTTACTTGGTGAATACTTGAACTCAAGGACCTGGAATAACCTTATAGCATTCTCGAGGGATTGTGAGAACATTATCCTTATGAGATAACCCTCTCCATATCTCCTAACTTTGACTTTCGCATTTATACCAAGGATCCTCAAGTACTTAACAAATCTCCTTATTTCCTTAATAGTTCTGGGATTTTTGTTCACAAAAGAAAGCTCTATTGTGTTTCCAAGCTTATGCCCTCCTTTCTTCTCGTACTTTGGAACAGAACCATCCGAAGAGAACCAACCGTCGAGAAAAGACAATAAAACATCTCTTCTCAAGAACACCCACCTTGGTATTCTCAAAGTTATCTCACCCTTCCTTCCAACAGGCGCTCCCAGGGCTACGAAAAATCTTATTATTGCCCTATCTG
>CAZUOK010000034.1:0-7160 GCA_964622145.1 Candidatus Woesearchaeota archaeon
CCCCCTATGCAGCCTTTTGTGAGCTTGATGAGTTTGAAGGGAAGGAGGGGATGCTCCACATAACAGAGGTCTCTTCCAGGGTTATAAGGAACATAAAGGAGAGGTTGTCTGAAGGGAAGAAGGTTATATGCAAAGTAATAAGGGTGAACCCTGAGAAGGGGTTTATAGACCTCTCAATGAAGAGGGTTGCTGAGTTTGAGAGTAGGAGAAAAAGGGATGAAATAAGGAAGGAAAAGAAGGCTCATAAATTGATTGAAATATTCTGTGAAAAGAAGGGAATTGATCCTGAAGAGTTCTTTGAAAAATACTTTAGAGAAATGTATGAAGAGGGATATGTCTTCGAACTCTTTGAAAGGGCTGTTGAGGAGGGGAAGAAGGTTCTGGAAATGATCCTTCCAAGAGATATCGTTGAGGAAATGTATCCCTTAATAGAGAGGGAGTTTGGAAAGCCATTTAGGGAGATAAGGTATAACATAAAGGTTGTCTGCTACAAGCCGGATGGAGTTTTGAGGATAAGAGAATTTTTCTCGGTTGTTAAGAGGGAAATTGGGAAGATAGCCGATGAAGTGATGCTAATATATCAAGGATCTCCAAATTATCTCCTCTCTCTAAAAACGAAGAATCCGAAGGAAACAGAGAGGAAGCTTGAAAAAGTTTTTTCGAATTTGTTAGAGATATCGAAGTCAAAAGAGATAGAGTTTGAATATGAAAGGGTAAAGAAATGGCAAGGATAATGTGGTGTAGGAGGTGTAAGAGGTATACTCTAAAGGAGAGATGTCCAATCTGTGGAGAGAGGACCATCTGGAAAGTACCACCAAAGTTCTCTCCAGAGGATAGGTGGGGGAAGTACAGGAGGGAGGTTAAGAGGAGGATGATGGAGAATGCTGATAAAGAAGGGAGATCTGAAGAGAATTAAGAATCCTGTTGTCATTGCCGGGTTTATAGGATTTGGGAATGTTGGGAAGATAACGGTGGAATACCTTATTGATGCTTTGGAACCGAAAAAGGTCATGGAGATATTCACAGACACAATGCCCCACATGGTGTTTTCTGAAGACTCCATTGCTGAACTCCCTAAAATAGAGTTTTACCATCTAAAAAAGGGGAAGAGAAACTTTGTCTTCGTGACCTCAGACTTCCAACCGTCCGAGGAATCAAAAAGCTATAGATTTTCTGAAATAATATTCAATGAGTTACTGAATGTTGGGGTAAAAGAGCTTGTGACAACTGGGGGATACTCTGTTGATGCTGAAAACGATCCTCCAAGGGTGTATGCGGTTGGGACGGATGAGAGGATAGTAAAGAAATTCACAAAGCTGGGGGCATTTCCTGGGAAGGAGGTTAGGGTATTTGGTGCTGCAGGACTCCTTGTAGGATTCTCAAAGGTCCATGGAATACCCTCGGTGGCTTTGCTTGCAGAGACCTTGTATTTGCCAAACTACCTCGGTTTTAAGGGTGCAAGGGAGATATTGAGGATTCTTTCTGAAGCCTACAAGCTGAAAGTAGATCTTGAGGATCTCGAGAAGGAAATAGAGGAATATCAGAAGATGGTTGAGAAGGCAATGAAGGAAGAGGAAATGAAGAAGTTTATGGAGAGCATATCCTTGAAGAAGAAGTTGGGATATTTCAGGTAACTTCTAATACCTTTATCTTTACTCCCATGTTCCTAAGGAACTCGTAGTAATCGTATTTCATAAACACGGTGATCTTTATACTGTCCAATGATATTGGAGCATCCTTCACAAGCTCCACCTGCACCGGAAGGTACCTTATCCCAGCCCTTTCATAGTATTTCCTGAAGACCTCATTCACGTCGCATTCGATATAACCTAGACCGATATCTTCAACAAGGATATCATCCTTTTCCACCCTTCCATTCTCACAGCCTTCAAAGTATGAAGCCCCATTTATCAGCTTTATTTCTTCATAATCTTTCGGAAAATCTATCCTCACTTTGTATACCTTTACGATCTTCGTTTCATTACTGAGACAATCCATAACTGGCCAGCTCATTCCCTGCTTTGTTTTCGGAGATATCCTGATATCTGTTATTGTTGCAACGTATTCGTCTCCCTCTTTCCTTGCGAGGTACACAGATCTTCCGTGATAAAATGAGACCTCTATTGGAGAGTTTGATGATTCTTCTTGTGATGTTATTGAGGAGTTTGAGTATATAGAGTAGTCAGATGTTATGTAAATTGTTAGACTACCTTCTGTTTTGTACTCATAGCAAACAGCTGGAAATATTTCGATTTCACCCTTTGCATTTTCAGAGATCTTTGGGTTAAAAATGAAGGGATAACTACCCCCCTTTACTATCGTCTCTTCCGTCTCTTCCGATAAGTCTCCCCTGAGAGAAGCTACCTGACCGAGGATTTCAACCTTCTTTACAACCATATCAAAGTCTCCAGTGTTTTTTACATTCACTTCTACAGTAACAGGAGATCCTGGGAAGGTTTCTGAAGGGGAGACCGAAATATCAACAGAAATACCCTTACCTTCCACAACAACTTCTCTCCCAGTTTCCGTCTTTTGAGTTTGCACACAGCCAAGAAGTATGAAGGCAACCAAAAATAGGATTTCTTTTCTCATGAGATCACCTTCTCCACCTTAATATATATATCTTTCGATATTTCGTAGTTGTAGATTGCCATAAATATTACTGGGATCTCAAAGACTGTATTTTGAAGCCCTGGAAATAGTTTTATCTTCAAAGTTGCTGAGAACATGTTGGAGGATGAAGGTATTCTTATCTTGTATACTTCTCCCCCAATTTTACCAATCTCCTCAATAATCTCTGCAGAATATTCCAAACCTAGTTCTCTCAATCTCTCCGCTTCTTTAGTGGGATCATCAACCTTTTCCCATCCTCCATACTCCCTCAAGGATATCTCAAGGAATCCCTTCTTCTTGAATCCGAGGAAGTATATGACGTAATCTCCCATCACAGCCCCTCCGCCAAGATCCTTTATTTCGAAGGTCAAAGTTTTGTTGTAAACCTTATCTCCCGAGAAAAACATGTCAGGAATCCTTATCACATCCTCTTTCATCCTTGGTGTTATTGAGATCTCTCCGTAGGTTCTCTGTATGGAGACACTTTTGTTTATCCTTCCAGCAAGTGCTTTGTAATAAGATGAGGAAACTGCTGGGAGGTCTTCTTTCAACATTACGGAGTACCAGTAATTTAGAGAAACCCTTGCGGGATAGTAATACCTTATGTTTGCTGTGTACTCCTTCTCAGGAATCTTAACAGTCATTGTAACTACATCCCCATCCCCATACTCCATCTTGTCGTATCTCACAATTGCAACATTCTTTGTTTCCCCATCTATCTCAGTGTCCTCCGAGACAACGGAGTCCAGACTCTCTATCTTGAATCCAAAGGGATACAAAACTTGGAGGGTTATATTCCCAGCTGTTGATCCGTAGTAGTTGTTTCCGAGAAATATATCTATGTCCTCATAAGCTCCAGGAGTTACTTCCTTCGGAGCCTTTACAAGTAGAATGTCCATCCCAACAAATTCTGGGGCTTCTATCCTCATTGTCCTTACCTTTGGAATCTTTTCAACACCAAATATATGACCTAGACCGATCTCTGTAAGATCTTCTTCACTTACTCCCATAAGACCAGTAAATGGGGAAAGCATTTCTAGACAGCCTAGCAGCAGGAAGATAAGCAATATCCCAATCTCCTTCAATACCATCACCTCTTAATATCAACAAACACGGACTTCCAATCATGGAAGGTATATATGAAGTGGGCTTGCGGGAAGAGTATTTTTTCACCATCCTGTGGGAAATCCTTTATCCTTACTTGAAATATCTTTACTTCATCACTTATGGAAGGATCTCCTTTGTACGTGAATCCTTTATCAAACCAACAAAGAAATAGTCTGTAATCTTTGTATATCTTTTCGAAATATCCCTTGTAAATGGTGAATCCATAGTATAGGCTTTCATCTTCAGTTATCGGTATTTCACATTTTCTATATATCAAAGAAAGGAAGTCTTCTTGTTCTTCTTCCTTTGGATAGAATATTCTTATTTTTCTTGGAATCTTTGGAATCTCTAATCTTCCTGCTATTCCTTTGACAATTTCAGCACAGTTTTCAGATATCTCTTCAATTTCTATATAATTTGTCCTTGGAAATGCTAGGACATAGCATCTCATATCTGCGTATCCTCTTCCTATAGAGTTCACGGTATAAACATAGAGATAAAGCTTTTTTTCCTCTCCCTTCTCAACAGGGATAGGATTCTTCTCATAACCGAAGATCTTTATAACACCCCTCAAGGGACCCCAGGTGCTGTAAGATTTTATTTCCTCCTCTTTCAGCTTTCCAAACCTGCTTAAGCTTCTATACTTCTCTTTTCCCATGAGGTGCATCTTTACAATACTAGATGCATAGACATCGTAGTAGACATCAATGAAATACTTGAACCAAATCTCAGTCACTTCTGGAGGGATGGATTTGAACCTTATGGTACATGTAAATGGTTCCGAAGATTTTCCAAATATTATTTCAATATCTCCGTTTTCAAAGCCATCTTCAAGCTCCTCCTTCATAAAATCGCATTTAATCTCGGATACGTATTTCTCAAATTCATCAAACGTTACGATCTCAAGAGAACTTCCATTCTTGTAAGAGATTTCCTCTATCCTTGGCATTATTAGGACTCTAACAGGAGATTCTAGTGGATTCGAGACTTCTCCAATGAACTCCACTGTTATCTCTCCTGTTTCGGTATCCCAATACTTGTAGACATCACTTGGGTTATACGTTATCTTCAACCCGACATTTGGTTCAACAATAAATGAGGCCTCTGGAGGTAGTTCGTATGCTCCTGCCCCATACAATTTTCTGAGCGTTTCATTTTTCTGCATCTTCCTGTAAAGATCTAGATACCTTTGATATATTGTTATCTGCTCCTCTATGCCTCCGCCAGCAACTCTTGCATACTGAATAGCTTCGGGTGGGAGGCCTGGGATTTCTTTAGAGAGCAAGAAAAATACTGATATTCCGATAAGAAGCAGTATTGAAAATATGGAAGACTTTCCCATATCCCTCTCAAGTCCTCTTATTCCAACTCCTAATATCAACAAATATAATATTGCGTGGATGGCATAAGAGATGATTTTAGATGGAATGATGTACTTTAGAAAGGGGGTTAGAACAGCTACTATGAAGGCCATAATTGGGAGGGTAATCCAAGAACTTTCTTCTAGAGATGCTAGGGATCCTGCAACAAAGAATATCATAGAGACTAGTATTGCTGTGGGAGATGAGAGATAAAACCAGGCTATAAAATAATAGAAGAGGCCTGCAACAACAAGTGATGCCAATGCTCTTGCAGGAGATTCTTTCTCTAGAAATGCAAAGATAACGAATAAAGTGAATGTTGTTGTTGTTGCTGAAATCCAAAACAGGACGATGTTTGAGAATAGGAGTACCAAGATAAAAGAGAAAGATATTCCAATAACTACTGAAGCTAAAAGAGCCGTTCCTGTAGATTCAGTTTCGACTCTTCTTATACCTTTAGATACAAAGATGGGTATAAAGAATCCTCCAAAACTCATTATGATATACTCAAAAAAAATGCTAAGAGATTCCCACATACTATTCACCAATTATTTTTATCTTCTTTAGCCTTATTCCTCCATTATCTACCCTTACAATAATCGTATTTGTCTCTGAGAGATCGCTACTATATACCTCTATCATCTTACTCTCATCCAAAGAGAACTTCTTAAATTTGCTTCCGAAAAATTTCACAGTAATGTTTGGGTTTCCAACAACGACATCGTAATCAAAGAGTATCCTTATCTTCTTACCCCAAACCTTACCAAACGATATCTCGTACTCCCTTGTAACCCTAGGAGGGTTCAGGATGAGCCTCAATTCTTGTATTGTACAATCACAACCTTCATTTGCAAGTATCCTTATCTCTATCATCCCTTCTCCAACGTCTCCAACATCTATTCTTGGTTCAACAAGGACACCGTCAAAGACCTTCTTTTCATTAACGAATATTTTTACATCGCATTTCCCTCCGGAATATATAACTTCCATTATCCCTCTTCCCCCAACATCTGTATAGAATGATATTTCTTTCCTTGAAGATTCTTTTTCCTCAGATATTTTGTAAAGCCTATACCTTATCTTTGATGTCTTTGGCAGTAATCCTGGTTTGTTTATAACGTCAACCTTTGCCGGACCCTTTACAGTCCTACTCTCAGTTAGTGGGTATTCTTCACCATCTATAATTATAAAAAGATTTTCTTTTCCCTCCAAAGGTTCTACAATTAGCTTTTCATCTTCCTTAAGATCGAAGGATATAGAACCTGTGCTGATGATGCTTGAGCTCAGTTTAACAGTCTCATCCCTTACAAGCTCCTCAGATATCTTGTAAGAAAGATATATTGGAACTTCATAATCAAAGACTCTCTTGGAGATATTTCCAAAATCTCCTATTATCCTATTTACGTTTATTATTCTCTCTCCTGGGAGTTCTTCCAACCTTATTCCAAGGACATTTTGTCTGTACTCTGGCGGTGAAAACCATATTGCGATTGTTATGAAGACAGCGAGAAGGAATATAACAACCCAGGCTAATGAACTCCTACCACTCATATATCTCTTCTTCCTTTCTTTTTTAATAAAAAGTTTTGGGTTATTCCTTCAATCTGATAGGGCTATCTTTCTCCATGGGAAGTCCTCTTTGACCATAAGAACAACCCTACTGTTTTTCTTCTCATCTATTATCCTAAATTCACTTATCTTTTCAATCTCTTTTGCAAATGAAACAATGTCTTTATGACTTGGCATGTTTTCTCTTGACAATCTTGCCTGAGACCACCCAACATGAACGTATCCTTTTATTTCAAGGAAGTGTGGGTCAGCCATCTCTATCAATTTGACGTACTTTTCCGGATACTTCAGATTTAAATTTTTCACCGCGGTTATCCTTATAACCTTCCTCGTATCCAGGCTTGGAAGTATTTCTAAAGTCTCCTTGAAGTTTCTCCAAAGGCCAGGTACACCCTTTGTTATCTTCCCAAAACTCTTCTCATCCCAAGCTACTAGGGAAACGTACAGTTGAGTTGGGAGCTCATCCAGTTTTTCCAGCATCTTTGGATTTGTCCCATTTGTCACTAGAAA
>CAZUOK010000035.1:0-7047 GCA_964622145.1 Candidatus Woesearchaeota archaeon
TCTTATGAGTGTCTTGGTTGGGGAGGCAGTACCCTCTCGCATCCAAATCCTTGGAGGAATACTTTCTATAATTGGGACATTCATTATTTCTAGAATGGAATAATTATTCCTAAATTGTTTTTAAGTATTGTGAGCTTACCTAACTAGCCGCCGTAGCTCAGCGGTACGAGCGCCCGTGCCGCGCTTGTTGTGGCGCGGCGGCGAAGCTCATAGCCCCGCTGAGCGGGATACCGGGAGGTCCCGGGTTCAAATCCCGGCGGCGGCATTATTTTTTATACTCTTCGCTCATAATCGATGATAAAAAACTCTACAACAGCGTTATTATCTCAATATTTTAAGTAAGTAGGAAGAGCATAGTATATCATTACCACAGAAAAACAAACCAGAACATTAAGTAATACATCACTTCACACAGAGCCATTACCAGAAGTCAAAACCCAAATTTCTCCCTAAGATATGAGACAGCAGCAAATCCTATTGTAAACATTATAAGTACCATCATAGCATATCCCACAAGTGCTGCTCCTACTAGATTTTCTGCTATTATCTTAAACATATATGCAAATACGCAAAAAACGGAGTAATGAAGCTGAAAGGAAACTAAGAGATTTTAGAATTAAGGCAGAACATGTTCAAATATCAATTTTAATAAAAATTCCTCTATCTCTCAATAAACTCCACTTCCAGCCCAAACTCCTCAAAGATCTTGAATCTTTTGTCCGTTGTTATCAGAGGAGTTCTATTGGCAATGCAAATTGAAGCAATGAAAAGATCTTTTAGGCTTGGTTTTAGTCCTCTTGAGGAAAGTTCCTTGTAAATGTATGCGGCAATGTCTGCAGATTTCGTGTCAAAATCAAGTGTTTTAAGAGCTTCTATATAATACTCCTCTATTTTTGTAGTTTTTCCGCATTTTAGCTCGAATACTGTTATGGCTGTTAGGTAAAAGACAGTATTCTTATGATTCTCCTTAAGGTATTCCAAAACCCTCTCGTTGTTTCTCGATATATCAATTATCACACTTTTGTCAACGACTCTCTCCATTTTTCGAACGCCTCCTCAATTTCTTTCGAAATTTTCTCAAGTCTATCTGGGTTCATAGCCCTAGCCAGCCTTATTAATGCATCCAAATTTCCCTTCTTTTTCTTCTTTATAAGTTCTCTTAGCAATTCTGAGAAACTCTTGTTTCCTTTCATTTTCACTAATTCTTCGTACACAGAACCAAGGACAGGACTGGTTTGTAAGTTAACTTGTCTTCTGGGATTTCGAGTATTTCAATGGCCTTCCTAAGATTTCTTACCGCCTCATTTGGATCCTCTCCCTCAAATTCAAGTTCTCCAACCCACCCAACATTTGGTATAAACTCCAGAACTGTTCTGAATATGAAATCCTTATGATAAATCTCATAGAACTTACAATTCCTCTTTTCTACCACAATCCATTCCTCAAATCCTAAATCTTCTAGAATCTCTTTGCATTTAGAATAATCTCCCTCATACAAAACTAACTTTCCCTCTTCATACAAAGACCTCTTGAATTTTATTCCATCAATTTCCAGGATCTCATTTTTTACTAGGTAAATCCTTGTGGGCTTCTTAGGATATTTCCAGACCCTTATTCTAATGTTTTTCCTTTCTGGATCCCAATATGTCCACTTAGGCTTAAAGTAGTAGTCCGTAAATTCGTATGGATATAGAAGCCTTCCAAGAGACTTCAACCTCTCCTCAAACTCCCGAATGTTATCTATAAAGTATCTCACCTCTACTTCATATTTAGAAACCATGATGTATTGTTGTAAGGAAACCTTATCAACCTTTCAATGCCAATCGATGTAAAGGATGAAACCCGCACTGGCTGAAGAAATGATGAGGCTTGTTACGGCTGATGGATCATGAGGATCGTAAGGACGTTTGTAAATTCTTTGTTCACAAGGACAAGGATTCCTGGATTGAAATATACAATAAACCAGTACGTTGGCTGTCAGTTTGGATGCAGATACTGCTACGCAAAGTTTTCGACAAAATTCTGGAAAAATAGGTATAACATAAAAGAAAAGTGGGGAGATTGGATAATAATAAAGGAAAACTCTCCAGAACTTGTCAAAAAATATGTCTCTGGATGGGTTTGGATGAGCAGTGTTTCAGATCCTTACCAACCAATTGAGAAAAAGGAGAATCTAACTAGGAAAGTTCTTGAGAACATGAACAAGATGATAAAACTATCAATATTGACAAAGTCAGACCTAATACTTAGAGATTTGGAAATTTTCAGGAGATTTAATAATATAGAGATAGGCCTAACAATAAATGACTTTGAAGGATCAATAAAAAGGTTCTTGGAACCCAGGACGATAAGCAGTGAGAAAAGGATTGAAGTTCTGAAGGCATTGAAGGATGAGGGGTTCAAGACATATGCCTTCATATCTCCGGTTATCCCTGGAATCTTGGACGTTGATGGTATATTGTCTGAGATCAGAGGGATCTGTGACAACGTTTACATAGAGTTTTTAAACATAAGAAAAGCTGGGAAAGATGTCATAGAATGGCTTGAGGATAACTTTCCGGAAAGTTTGAGCATATTGAAGGATAGGGAAAAGATCCTAGATTATGCCAAGAGATTTTATAGATTTAATGTAATAGTGCACTAAGAATCCTACAACATCAGAAATTTTCCTAGATTCTACCTTAAAAAGATGTGAAACACTTCTTTTATCCGTGCATCCAAATCCTGGGATTGGGGTTGCAACATCCGATAAGAGTTTTGCAAGCTTTTCCTCAAGATTTTCATTTGAGGGGATAAGGATAACAAGAAGAACTTTTGCGTGATCTAAGAGGTAATCTATGTGCCAGTGCTTCTTCCTTTTCTTGAAATACCTTGGAATTCTCTTAAAGAAACCTCCCATTGCCGAGCCAACATAGATGTAAATGCCCTTTTCAAATCTTATTTTTCCCAACCTTCCGACCTCGATCTCGACATCTTCGTATAATTCCAAAAACAACAGGTAATTCCCCCTATCCACACCGAAAGTATGAAAAGTATTCTTGATGAATGTTGCCATACCTTTTAAATATCCTAAGACTAAAAGGAATGGATGAGGTGTAGGGTTTGTAAGGAAAAGGCAGTAGTAAGGACAGTATCGGGGCCCCTTTGTGAGGAACACTTTAAAGAGTACTATGAAAGAAAAGTAAGGGAGACAATAGAGAAATATAAGATGTTCTCAAAGGAAGACAAAATCCTCGTAGCAGTTTCTGGTGGAAAGGACTCTAGTGCCCTTGCTTTCGTTCTTCAAAAGTTGGGATACGATTTTGAGGGATTGTATATAGATCTTGAAATAGAAGGGTATTCCGAGCACTGTCTTAAAAGTGTGAAGAAACTCTTCAAGTTTATTGGTAAACCTCTTAACATTGTAAAGTTATCAGAGTTTGGGGTAAAAATAGAGAAGGTTGGTCCAAGGCCAGTTTGTTCTGTTTGTGGGATTGTGAAGAGATATCTCATGAACAAGTTTGCCTATGAGAACGGGTTCAAGGTTGTGGCTACAGGACACAATTTAAACGATGAGGCAGCCTTCTTCTTGAACAATCTTTTTGGGAATAAGATAGAACTCCTCCTAAAGCAAAGCCCTGTATCCAAAGAGTCCGAAAAACTTGTTAGGAAGGCCAGACCACTCTATTTTCTGACAGAAAAGGAAAATCTCATTTATTGCTTATTAAATAATATCCCTGCTTGCAACATAGAATGTCCAAATGCTAGGGGAAACACCCAGATAGCTTGGAAGAAGATGATATATGATCTTGAGAGGAAGAGGCCCTTCTTTAGCTATCATTTCGTAAGATCCATGCTGAAGCTTATAAAAAGAATTCAAAAAGAGGAAAAGATTACCGGTTTTTGTAAGATCTGTGGATATCCGACAGAATCTAGGGATGGAATCTGCTCCTTTTGTAAGATCAGAGAATATTTTAAAAGGAAATAGTAAAGATATCAAGGTGGTTGCCCTAACAAGCATAATAGAGCTTTTGGAAAGTCCTAGGACAGCGAGCGAGATAATGAAAGCCTTAAATATTCCAAAGAAGAATCTTGAGAGAAAGTTGGAGATGATAAAGAAAATCTGTAAGAGGAAAGGTTGGGAATTCAAATATTATCCTGCAAGATGTAGGAGTTGTGGATACGAATTCTCAAGAAAAGAAATAAAGATACCTTCAAAGTGTCCAAGGTGCAGTTCTGAGTGGTTGGATGAACCCATTTTTCTAATCGAGAAGTAGTTTCCCTTACAGGAAACCCTCTTTATAAAGGTTACTTTTAGTAACCTAACAAGGTTACTTTTTCCAGGTTACTTAGGTTACAATATACCTCCCCCTCCCAACCTTCTTTACAATCCCCATTGATATCATCTTCTTTATCCTCTTAAGAACAGCTGCCCTTGATATCCCCAATTCCCTAGAAATTTCAGTTATTGTCCTTCCAACCTTTAACATTGCTATTATTTCCCTATCTTTTGTATCCAAGAATCTTTCCCTATCAATTCTTTTGAATATGACCTCAACTTTATAGGAAAAAGATCTTATCTCAAGATCCACTGTAGGATATTCACTGCATTCCTCCTTCATCCTCTCAATTCCCGCTCCATATCTCTCTATATATCCTATATCATACATCAACCTACAAAGAACCCTATTTCTTGGAATATGCTCAGGATTGTTTATGTCAAAATCTGGAGGAAAGCTTCCAGGAGATCTAACAATGAGTTTATCAGGATAGATCAATACTCTAACATCACTTGATAAGAAGTAATCCCTGTGAACAAGGGCATTTATTATGGCTTCCCTCAGGCTCCACTCTGGATAAACAGGTATTCTTTCCCTTCTAGCCCCCACCCTAACCTCCACCCTTTCAATGTTATCCAGGATGTACGCATGAGATTCATCAGCAATCTTCCATATTGGCCCAAAGAACTCTTTTTGTTTTGTTAGCTCCCCAATCCTACTGAAAAATCCAACCCTCAAGCTCGCCCCAGGAACGTATTTATCCGGTCTTTCAAGAAAGAAAAGCACACCGGCATAAGTGAGCTTTTTTCCTTTAGCTGCCCCTATTTTCCCCAACTCCCTTTCAACACCATATCTTTTTGGAACTTTCCTTATCTTCTCCCTTCTCTCAATATAATAATTGAAATACTCTTGTTTGATCTCCCTGATATTCGCAGGAGATACCATCTCATCAAATCTTACGAGTAATAACCTGGACATCTTAAGGATAAGTTCCTCCAGATTTAGGGGCCTCTTTCCCGTCCCTATCTTTATATATGCCACACTTCCAACAAACACAATACTCTTTGAGGGTTTAACTTCTATAACAACAATATTCTTATCATTTATCTTCATTTCACTGACCTTTATCTCAGGCATTGGCCTCAAGTTCTGCAACTGGACAGAGATCCTCTCAATATCCTTCTTATCAACACCAACTATCCTCCCATCGTCTGTTACACCAATAACAATAACACCTCCTTTATGATTTGCCATTGCAGAAACTTCTTCCGCTATATTCTCTGGTCTTCTCTTAAACTCTACTGTCTCACTTTCCCCCCTCTTTATCAGCTCTAGCAGTTGATTTAGATCCATACCCATTACTTTTCGCATTCCTTTATAAAGGTTACTTTTAGTAACCTAACAAGGTTACTTTTTCCAGGTTACTTTTCTTACAAACATTTATAAATAAACTCCTTGTTTCCCTCCCTCAAGCCCCGCTAATGAGGGGGAGAGGTGGGGTGGATGGTGGAGTTCAAGGTTGTGGTTGCGGATCCAAGGTCTGGAAGGTCATTCCAGGTAGTTGTGAAGGAAGAAAAGGCAGAAGCGTTTATTGGAAGGAAGATAGGAGACATAATTCCGGGACATTTGGTTGGATTGGATGACGGATACAAACTAAAGATAACAGGAGGGACTGATAGAGATGGATTTCCAATGAGACCAGATATACAGGGAACTGGAAGACCAAAGGTATTGCTGTCTTCAGGGCCTGGATTTAGGCCAAAGAGGAAGGGGGAAAGGAGGAGAAAGAGGGTTAGAGGAAATACAATAGCAGAAGATATTGCACAAATAAATACTGTGATAGTAGAATATGGTACAACAGATTTGGAGCAGTTCTTTAAGAAGGAGGAGAAACAGGAGTCTTCTTGATCCAATATCTTTCAATTATATCGATACAAAATGCCTTTTCTGTTTTCTTTTTTGGATCTTCATCAAGAAGCTGGACTGCGATGATCATGATCTGCTCCCAAACCATTTATAAAAATTCCTTTTCACTGAGATCAGCATGGAGAAGATGTTGAAGTGGAAGGTAGAAAAATCAAAGATGATAATAGAGCAAGCGTTCCAAAAGTTCAAGAACTTGGGACTTGTTGCATCAGGAGGGAAGGATTCCACAGTGATGCTGGATTTGGTAATGGAAGTCATAAATGAAAGAGGTTTTGAACAACCCTGGGTTCTGCTTGCAGACCCAATACCATTCGAAGAAAACGTGGAGTTTTGCAAAAAATTGATAGAGCACTACAAACTCAAGAAAGCACTTTTTTACGAACAGTTTTCAAACAAGTACCTTGAATCTGTTGAGGAACCTGGAAAGGACAAGAAACAGTGTTGCTATATGTTAAAAGTAAGGCCTCTCCAAGACTTCATAAAAGAATACAAAATAGATGGCCTCTTTGTTGCAATAAGATGGGATGAGCATCCAGAGAGGGCAAAGGAAGTATATCTCTCCCCGAGAGAGGATCACACAAGGATACACCCAATGCTACACTGGTCCTGGCTGGATATTTGGATGTACATAAAGGAAAAGAATGTTCCCGTTAACCCTCTGTACTTTAAGGGATATACCTCGCTTGGTTGCAAGCCCTGTACAAGTGTTGTAAAAAAGGAAGGATTTAGGGATATCGACGAGGTAATAGAATTTATAAAATCCAAGAAGGTCCCAGAAAGAGCAGGAAGAGATATTGATAAAGAGAGGATAATGGAAAGTCTAAGAAGGTTAGGATATTTTTAGTGGTGAACTCTATGATTT
>CAZUOK010000036.1:0-6744 GCA_964622145.1 Candidatus Woesearchaeota archaeon
TATTTTACCTCCCTGGATTTTTGCTGCATGAAATTATTAGTTTAGTTAATGTATTATTTATTGTCTTTATATATTTTATCGCTAACTTAAAAGTTTATGGCTAGCTTCGAAGTACCCTTTTTGGAAAGAGCTGAATTTCTGAGAAGACTTAAGTGGAGGCCTCCAGAGTTTTCAGAATGGGCTCTTTGATTGGAGCAATTCTGGATCAACAGATTAAAGCAGAACATGCTTGGGCATTCCCAAGATGGATTTATGAAAGATTTGGAGACTTGAATCCAGATATCATTCTAAAAATACAAAGCAAAAAATTACTTAGAGAGTATATGAAGGACAAGTGGCCTAAAAGACTTTCTCAAAAAGAAAGAGAAAAATGGTTAAATAGAGTAAATTCCTGGTTAAGGTCTGCCCTCAAAATGTTCAAAGAGATGAATACAGATCCTGTTAACATGTTTGAGAATAGGGTGTACACAGTACAAGAACTTTATTTTATCTTGAGACAGATTCCAGGTTTTGGTCCAAAGAAAACGAAGATGATTATTAGGGACTTTGTTTATGGAGATCTGGGTAAAATGGGAGCATCTTCCCTTTGGTATGAGCAAATAAAGAAAGTGAAACCAAATTTTGGAATAGATAAGAACCTTTTTGCTCTTGATATGCCAGTAGATATTCATGTCAAGAGAGTTTTTAAGAGATTTGTGTTTGGAGAGGATTATGTAAAACGTAGAGATGAGCCTGCAATTGTTGAGGATATTCTAGTTTTCTCAAGGATGGCCTTTCCCGATTTGCCTGCAGAAATTGATGGAATCTTTTGGTATGTAGGACGTACATGGTGTGGAGATAATCCAAAATGTGAGGAATGTCCATTAAGGAAAGGATGTGGTTATGTAGAAAGGGGAAGATAATTGGGCTATTCATGATTTTTTACTTTCAAAAATGGTATATCTAGTAGATTACATTTTTAGATCTAGAAAAAATCAGCTAGCTGGGGAAGTCAGTAAAAAGATAGCATAATAAAGAGATATCAAGACAAAGAGGAAGCCATATTGTTCTTTTAAAGTTTGAAAAATAATGAGAAGATAGTTACTATTGTCCCATTACATAAAGAAGTAAAGAGAGGATACTTTTAGGAGTTTTAAAATTGGCAAAGATAAGTAGAGAAGAATTCTTAAAAGCTATCAGAAAATCCTAAAGAATTAGCATTATTTTTTAGCCGGAGAGCTATGAGAACCATTCTATAAAAACTTTGCTCCAAGATTTTAAAAATATATGCAAACAATGGCCCAACAGATTATGAAGATTAAAAGAAAAAACAGTTAAAGCTCTGGAAGAAATCTTACTTTATAACAATTCCCAAGATTCTTCCTAATATTTGGTGATAATCTTTATAAATGATTGTTCCAAGATTGGGACTATGGAGTATATAGATTTAAAAGATGTCCTAGAAGAAGGACAAGAACTTAAAAATGATATCCTAAAGAAGAGACTAATAGAAAGGGAAATTTTGGGAAAGATCCTTCCAATAGAGAGAAATATTTTACTGGTTGGGTTAAGAGGTGTTGGAAAGACAACAATATTATCCCAAATTTCGGAAAAAGTTGAGAATTCATTATTGGTTCCCATAGATTATATGATGAATTACTTTAGAGCAGGTATATCCGAATTCATTAAAAGTTACAAAAAATACATTGGAAAAAGGAATGTGTTATTCTTATTTGATGAGGTACACTACGATCCAAATTTTTCTTTGGGGTTAAAGGTGATATCAGACTATGAAAAATGGTGTAAATTTGTTGCGACTGGCTCGAATTCAATACTATTATCTACAAGTCCGGATCTTGCTAGAAGGGTAAAAATAGTTAGGATTCTTCCATTTTCTTTTTCGGAATTCCTCCTTCTAAAAGGATATCTAAAGGAGAAGGAGATAGAGAGTGGAAGAGATATTGTAAAGGATCTTTTGGCAGGAATTGAGCCAGAAAAATATTTTAGGATAAAGGAGAGATATCTTATAGAATATCTAATGTATGGAGGATTTCCTGAAGCAGCAATTGAAGAAGATGAAAAGAAAATAATAGAAATAATAGAGAAGATGATATTAAAAGATATTTTGCCTTTAAGAAAGGTTTCTGAGATAGAAATAAAGAACATCTTAATGTATTTGTCATCTGCATATGAAATATCCGAGAAGCCACCAATTCAGCTAAAAAGGAAGGAATATTATAAATTACTTGATACTCTTGAAGATGCGGGTCTGATATTCCCAGTACATCCATTTGAGATCTCGGTGAAGAAAATACTTAGGAAGGGGGTAAAGTATTATTTTTATCCTTCCTCCATCCCATTTTCCATTCTTTCTGAAGTTAGAAGGAAGGCTGACTTTGGAAAATTATTAGAAAATGAGGTTGCGGTTGTTCTAAAGGAAGTTTTTGGAGAAGTATATTATCCAAAAATCTGTGATTTTTATTCAAAGGAGAAACTTTTTGAGGTAAAATGGGGTAAAAAGATAGGAAGAGTTAAATATATAATTGGAGATTTTGATCCAAAGATTTCAGATAGAATCTACATACCAAAAGATCTTTTCCTGTTATTAAGGTAAATCCAACCGCCCCTTGTCATCCGACCCGCCCCGGGATCTACCAGTTTATGGGCTCCATTGAAGAAGTAAAGAAGATGATAGGGCTTGAGGATAATAATAGTAGAAGAGCTGAGAAAACATCTAAGAAAGCTTCAGAAAGATGAAAAGAAGATCTTCTCTAATGAAAATAATTGAAGGGTTTGGGGGAAACCATTGCATGGCAAACTTTCTGGATTTTGTAGCATAAAATAACCTTTGAACTTTTCAAAGGTATTATTTCAGAGATTTTATCAGAAATCATCTAAAATTGAAAAATAGAAGCCGCGGGCGGGATTTGAACCCGCGACCTCGGGATTACAAGTCCCGCGCTCTACCAGCTAAGCTACCGCGGCCCGAAATCATTAGGATATACAACATCTTTTAAGTTTTACTCAGTGGCAACAGCCCTCATCACAGCTCAGAGCTTTTAACCTTCATCATTCAGGAATAAAATATTTAAAACTCTCATATAAGGTTTGCCATTCATACCCAAGATATGCAGTATTGAGGTATGAACACTTATAAAGAGAAGGTGATAAAGCTTTCCTTATGAAGGTGTGGAGGAGGGAAATTGATATCGTGAAGGAGGCGGGCCCCTGGATCCTTCTCTATGGAAGAAGGAAAACAGGAAAGACCTTCATTGTGGAGAACTTCATAGGATATGATGTGAAATACTTTGTAAGAAGGGATAGAACTATTCTGCTATCCGGAGAAAAGAGTGGGAGAATTAAAAATCTAGAAGAATTTTATGACGAAATAAAAGAAGATCTTCTGAAAGATAAGAGAGTTTTTGTTGATGAAGTCCAAAGATTACCTGAAAGTTTTTTTGATGAGATATCAACAGTATATCCCAACGGTAAACTGATCATGGCAGGATCCACAATTGGGATAAGGGAAAAGGTGTTTTCAAAGAACTCCCCAATACTGGGGATGGTAAGTGGGATTAAAGTAGGACTTATAAATCCCCTAGATGCTCTTAGGGCCTTAGCAAATATGAAGCTGGAAAAGGCCATAGAATATGCAACCATAATAAGAGATCCTTGGGTAATCCCTTTCCTAAGCTTTAAAGATATTCTAAGAGATATCTATAGGATCCTTGTCTTACAAAGGGATACAATACCCAGGCTTATTGGGGAGATCTTTACAGAGGAGGAAAAGGAGCTAACGGAGATTTATTCCTCAATTATGATGGAGGTTGGAAGGGGCAACTTTGACCCGAGGAAGATGGCAAACAACTTGTACGGTAAAGGTCTTTTAACACAGCCCGATCCGAGGCTCCTGCAGAAGCACCTCAATGCACTTGTAGAGATGGATGTTCTGAGGAGAGTTAGAGTATACAAGAAGAAAAAATACCTTTATCTATTCAATTCCCCAATCTTTTGGATGTATTTTTATCTATCTGACAAGCACAATCTAGAGGAAAGGATGCCAAACTTTAATGAAGTCAAAGAGAATCTGAGGAAGGCTCTAAGTTTCTGCATCCAATTTTTCTTTGCGGATCTCTTTTCGGAGATCTATGGGGGTGAGGTGCAGATCTTCCTGGATCCAGAGATAGACTTTATAATAGTCAGGGGGAAGAAACCTTTGGTTGTTGGGGAGGTAAAGTGGAAGGTTGCTAAAGATTCTGAACTTGAGAGATTTCTCAACAAAGTATCTCGGTTTAGTTGTGAAAAGCTCTTCATATCAAAAAACCTAGGGATAACACCGGATGTTATTTTAAAAAGATACATACTTTGATACTGCATACTTAAGGTATGAACACTTATAAAGTCAAAGACTGTATTGGATGTCCATCCCAACTATCCTCTTGTTTTTCTTGTCCACAACAATCCTGATGTACATGTAGATGTCCTCAAACACCTTCCTCCCAATCCTAGCTTTCTCAAAGAACTTCTCACCTATATATACAAGATATCTTTCAAAGTCTCTTACTATTTCTATCGGTTCTTTCCTGAATTCTTCTGCTCTTCCTTCTATTGCCTTCTGATATTCAAGTATGAAGAATCCAGGGTCATCCTGGAACTCAGTGGATTTTAAGATATCTTCAAAGGATTTGTGAGTAAAAGCCATTGTGTACTTTCCAACACCCTTCAATTCTATTTCGTTTTCAATAGAAATCTTTTTTATTGAAGTCTTCACAGAGAATATTGTCTCATTTTCCTTCAATATCTCAACCAAGCCGTCCTCTCCCAACCTTATTCTGTAACCCTCCATCAGTGGTTAAGATCTTCTTTCCTTTAAGAATCTTTCCACAACTGGCTTCTTCCCGAATTCATACTCGGATGCTGTCATAACATTCTTCTTCAACTCCTTTGCCAAATTCCAGACTTCCTTTGTTCTTTCTCTAAATCTTGGTTCCCTTGGGAGGTGATGATCCCAAATTAGTACCTCAAAGCTTGTTTTCTTTATGATATCAATGACATTCTTTATTGCCCTTTCCAGGTTCTTTTTGCTGAGATTGTAACCCAACAAGTAAGTTGGGGGTCCATCAAGGATTATAAAATCCGGAGAAATTCTTTTTATTTCTTCAGCATAGCTCTCTATGATTGGCCCATTTAGATCAGAGGAGTGTAGGAGTACCTTCTTCTCTCTAACAGTTGTCATGAATACCCAACCCAATCTTGAATTCTCCTTTCCATGGAACATAGGTTTTGAAAACTCTATGACAGTCTCTCCAAATCGAAATCTTCTTCCTTCTGGGAACAATACCCTTCCTGGAATCTCTTGAATGGTATAACTATTTAATTCTTGAATTATCCCCAAGACTTCTCCGAAGAATCTAACCGCCCTCTCCCTTTGGGACTTATTTATGAATTTGTTTGGATTCTTTGCAAAGACAATCTTTCCCTCATAAGAACCTTCTCTCCAGAAGTGATCCCAATGGTAATGGGAGATAACAACAACTTCTGCTTTTTCAAAATACTTTCTAACTTCTCTCTTACCCTTTTCATACCATCTCATCTTCTCCTCTCCTCCAGGAAAGCTGGGATGCATTCTAGAAACTCCTGGATCTATGATTATAGAAATATCCTTTGTCTTTACGAAGGTACAAGATGACTTTGCTCCGAGGGAATCGAACCAGACCAGCTTAACCTTCATACTCCAACACTACAGCAAGAATTCTTTCAAAAAAGAGGTCTTTAACCCTGACATCGATAACCCTGTAGTACCTATCTATGATTTTCATTATTCTATTCATCCTTGATAACGTTGAGAACACAATTGCAATCTTTCCAGGTGCTCTTAGATAGTTTTTCCCTTCCTTTAGTATTCTTAAGACAATCTCATCCCCTCTCCTCCCCCCAACGACCTCCAATCTTTCCCAGAAATCCATTGTCCTGTCCAAACTGTCCTCCGGGAGATAGGGAGGCTTTGCTGTGATGACATCCCAAAGTCCATCCACTGGCTCAAACAAATATCCAACCCTAAATTCAATATTCAAATCTTCCTCCTTAGAATTTTTCTTTGCAATTTCAATAGCTTTGGGATTTATATCCACACCGAGCACCCTTTTTGCTCCCTTCTTTTTCATTTCGATTGCTACTGTTCCGGTTCCGGTACAGAGATCCAGAACGTCTTTTCCCCTCACATAATCCTTGGCAGCTTCCACCAACAACCAGGTGTCCTCTCCGGGAGGGTACACAAGTCCTTACGACAAAAAATTATTTTAAGAGTTTTTCATAAGAAGTATGAGTGATCTTGAGAAACTGGAGGAGATATTGAAACAAAAGGATGTTTGTGTAAGGTCAAGAGATCTTCTAAAAATCTTCTCAGAAGCCTTCCGCTATGCAGATCCAGAGATTCTCATCGAGAAGAAGGATAGTATAATGGAGATTTTGGGAGAACTCTATCAGAAGATCATCTCTTGCAGGAGCAAAGAGGATGTTGTAATACTCCTTATGGGACTGTCTTTTGTCTGTAGGAACATTGCAGAGCCCTTTGACGAAGCGTACACAAAGAAGATAGAGAATTTCATTTCAAGACTCCTGATAAAGTCTGAGTTTCCGGAAGGGGTGGATTTGGGAAGCTTAAGAGAAGAATTTGAGGGGTATCTTTCAGGTCTTTGGGAGATCCTCAAGGGGAAAGATTTAAAAAGATACTGTCAGCTCTGGAACAGGATGGTTTGGTATCCC
>CAZUOK010000037.1:0-5369 GCA_964622145.1 Candidatus Woesearchaeota archaeon
CCATAATATATTATCCTCAGGAAGTCGGGAGAAATGTGGATGAAATACTTAGACTCTTGAAGGCATTGCAGATCAGCGATAAGTACAAGGTTGCCTTACCCCACAACTGGCCAAACAACGAATTGATAAAGGACAAGGTTATAATACCGCCAGCCAGCAATGAAAGAGAGGTTGAAGATAGGATTAAGAGAATGGAAAAAGGTGAAATAGAGTGCTTTGATTGGTGGTTCTGCTACAAGAAGCTGGAGTAATTTGTTCATGAAGAACACACCCTCGTTACAGAAATTGTCGAAAGGAGGTTCCAGAAAAAGGCAAATATTCCAAACTTAAAACTTAAGTAATCAACCTCTCTCACCTTTACCCATTTTATTTCTTTGATTCCTTCTCTGTTGATCTAGACTTTTCCACTTTTATACTCACATAGAAGGGTTATTCCTACCATCCCTTCTTAGGAAGTGATGAACACTTATTGGGAATAATAATGCCTTCGGGGAAATCACATGAATAAATCTTGTTTTTCCAACAAAACCTTAATGAATACTTCCTTCCATTGCTTCTCTATGTTGGGAGAGAAAACCCATGTGGGAGAGTTTCTAGAAGCACTTCTTAGAAAAGATGAAGAACAGGTAAAGGAAATAGAGGAAGATAAAAAGGAGGTAGAGGAGATATTCTCATAGATGAAATACTCTGGTTTGAGGAGAACTTTGATGAGCAATACAAGGCATTGAAGAGTCTCTTCAAGAATCTAAGAAATACTCTCTTGTTTTTCCGCCTTTCTTTGTTGAATTCCTTAAATTCCTTCCAACTTTCAATGAGAGGAGAAGAATACTGGTGGAAATTCTCCGAATACTTTTCAAAGATAAAAGTAAGAGATGTATTTGAAGATTTTAAGGAATTTTTGAGGAAGTACAACAGAAGATTCCTGAAATTGAAAATAAGAAGGGTTGAGAGGGCTAAGAGTTTTATAGAAAGTCTTTCATTAGAGAAGATTGAGTTCTACTCAAGAAATCTGGTTAGGTTTGTTGAGGATCTTTCAAAAACAATGGGACAAAGGAGATCTGACAAGACCATCACATTTTCCGCAAAGATATTTGGATATTGTTACAGAATATCCTTCAAGAAAAGGCTTGTGTTTCCTTTTGAAATCGATATTCCCCTAGATTCTAGGATAAGAAGGATAAATCCAGACATAAAATTTTGGAGAAGGCTTTCAAGGGAGCTTGGGATCCCACCTCTACACCTGGACTCCATTGTTTGGATCCTCAGCAAGCCTCCTCGCTCATCACGGATCAGCCAAGGCTGAACTCATCACAAGGTTTATATTCTTTGAAGGAATTTTAAAATTAATGCAAAATAAGAGGGAATTTGAGGAAAAGTTTAGGGAGTTTTTGGAAGATATTGTTAGAGAATTTGAGGACATTTGGTTCGAATTTCCAGATCTTTCCTCAGAATTTCACACAAAGGATGTTTTCCTAGAAAGCTCTCCAAAAGTCTGCTTTGTTAGAGAAAACTTTGATGAGGATGGATTAATGGTCCTCCATGTCTCGATATCTTATGGTAGCTATACAAAGCCAATACTGGATGTATTTGGAAATAAAAAAGAGGTGTTGGCATTTAGAGAAAGGGTTAGGAAGAAGTACAAAGAGTTTTTGGAAATGATGAAGCTCGAAAGGGCTGAGGTGTGATGATGGACGTTTCAGCTGATCCCATTTTCCTTTAGGACAGAAAGCACAGAAACAAATACATCTTCCTTTGGCCTGTTCCCATCTATTATATATGCATTTGGGAGCTTCCTACCAATTTCCAAGAAATTCTTCCTAACCCTCTCCAGCTTCTCTATCTTTTCATAAAGCATAAAGTAAAATCTCTCCTTTTCCATTCTCTCTATTGCAATCCTAGGATTTACATCCAATATTATCACAATATCCGGTTCTATCACAAACCTTTCAAGCTCTTTTAGCCAATCTATTGGGAATCCATCCCACTGATAGGCAAGGTTTGAAAGATAATATCTATCGCAAATTACTATCTTCCCCTCCTCAAGTGCCGGCTTTATGACCTCTTCTATATGATTTATCCTGTCCGCTGCAAAGAGAAATGGGAGGACCTTCTCACTCATTCTTATGTGACCCTTCAATATGGATCTTATTACCCCCCCAATTATGGTATCAGTGGGTTCCCTTGTAAGAATTACATCATAACCCTTCTCTCTCAAATATTCATGTAACATTGTTGCTTGGGTTGTCTTTCCTGATCCATCAATCCCCTCAAAGACTATCAGCTTCCCTTTCATAATTCTTTGGAGTTCAGAAAAATTATTTAACATTCCTCTTCACATACCTACCTCTCCTCTCTATTTCCCCAATCCTTTTAAAAACATCCCCCGCCTTCCCAAACACCTCAGAATACCCCTTACAAAACTCCTCCCAGAATTCCTCGAAGATCCTTGGATGTTTTGAAAGGAGGGCCCTCTTTAGTAAGAGAAGGTCAACAGCAAAGTCTTCTATCCTTTCTGAGTAATCCGCAAGACCAAAATCTATTAGGTATATTTCCTCCCCTCTCTTTATGAAATTTGAGGTTGTTGGATCACCGTGGACTATTCCATTCTTGTGAAGCGTTCCGAGCATCCTCCCAACTTCCCTCCCTATCTTTCTGTAATCTTCCTCTTCAAGGATTTCAGAGATCCTCTTCCCATCAATATATTCCATCACTATCTCAAATTCTCTTACCTCAAGGACCTTTGGAACCCTAACCCCAATTCTCCTAGCCTTCTCCATTATTCTTGATTCAAACTTAGTCCTTGACCTTCTCAGCTCCTCATCTATTTCTTTTATCCTGTATCCTTTCTTTACCCTCCTCTTTATTACCTTCCCATCATCTCTTATGATTACGGCCTCCGCCCCTACAGACAACACTTCCACCATTCTTTTTCAACAGAAATCGTTATTAAGGGTTTCGGGAAGGGAAAGGTTGTATGAAGGTATTGCTTGACACAAACTTCGTGCTAGCTGTCCTCAATTACAAAAGGGATGTCCTTGAAGAAATAAAGGATCTATTTGATGAAAAGGTTGAGTTTTATTTCCTAAAGGAGGCTCTTTCGGAGCTTGGAAATGTGAAGAAGTTTAGATTTAAGAAGATAAAAGAGTGGATGGAAAAAAGGGGCGTTAAGATAATTGAAGCTGGAATACCCGGAAAGCTTGATGACAAGATACTCTTCTTTGCAAAGAAGAACGGAATGGCAATTGCTACCTTGGACAAGAGGTTAAGGAAGTACGCACTGTCAGAGGGAATCTTGGTTATAACAATGACAAAGGGTGGAAGGCTGACAATTGTTGAGTAGCTCAGCCTACCCTCTTCTCATCACCCTTCAGAAATTCCTTGCATCATCACAACACCAATTTTTTGAGGACAAACTTTTTTAAAGATAACCTCGGAGGTCGTACCCATGAGATTGGAGAGGCTTGATGTTGGGGAGAAGTTTCCTGAAGAGGTGAATGTTGTCATAGAGATTCCCATGGGATCAAAGAACAAGTACGAGTATGATATGGAGCTTGGAGTAATAGTTCTTGACAGGGTCCTGCATGGACCATTCAGATATCCCACTAACTACGGATTTATACCAAAGACTTGGAGCAAGGATGAGGATACACTGGACGTCATTGTTTTCTCTTCAACACCCTTACATCCATACACGGTTGTAAAGTGTAAAGTCGTAGGACTGTTTAAGATGAGGGATGAGGAGGGATTGGATTACAAGATTGTGGCTGTGCCGAAGAAGGACCCTGTGTGGAACTTCGTTGAGAAGGTTGAAGATATACCAGAATTCTGGAGAAAGGAGGTCGAATTCTTCTTTAGAAGATACAAAGAGCTTGAAAAAGGTAAATGGAGTGAAGTTGAGGGTTGGGGTACAAAAGAAGAAGCTTTTGAGTATTTAAAAGAGTGTAGGGAGAGATTTAGAGGAAAATTTGGTGAGTAAAATTGTACAAGATAGTAAAGGTTAGGGATAGGGTTAGGGTCCCAGCAAACCTACTAGGGAAACCCCTTAGGGAAGCCATTGAGGAGGTGATAATAAATGAGTATGAGGGAAAGTTTCTGAAGAATGTTGGCCTTTTCTTGGCTTTTTACAAGATAGAAGAGATTGGGGAGGGAGAAATACTGCCAGAAGATCCTGCCGTATATTACGATACCACATTTGAAATGCTTGTCTGGAATCCAGAAATAAACGAGCTTGTTGAGGGGGAAGTGAAGGATGTTAGGGAATTTGGAGCTTTTATAGAGATAGGTCCCTTGGACGGAATGGTGCATATATCTCAAATAACGGATGACGTCATGACCTTCTCAAAGTCCGGTGTGTTGCAGGGAAAAAAGACGAAAAGAATTCTCAAGGTTGGAGATAGAGTAAGGGCTAGGATAATTGCTGTTAGCACAAGAGAAGAGGAGATAAAGATAGGTCTTACAATGAGACAGCCCATGCTTGGAAAGAAGGAATGGTACGAAAAGGAGGAGAAGTGATATGGCTGTCGCTTGTAAGAAATGCAAGAGGATATTTGAGGAAAAGGTTCAGGAATGCCCATACGATGGATCGAAAGATTTTTCAAGTGTATGGAAAGGTATGGTTCTTATAATAGATCCTGAAAGGTCAGAAATAGCGAAAGAGCTTGGGATAAAAGAGAGTGGAAGGTACGCAATAAAGGTGTAGTGCCATGGAGGTGGAGATAGTAGAGAAGAAGGAAAACAAGCTCATGAATAGGATAGAGGTAAGATTCAGGGTAGATCATCCTGGAGAGGCTACCCCAAAGAGGGAGGAAATAAAGAAAAAGGTATCCGCAATACTCGGAGCAAAAGAGGACTTTGTCATACTTAGAAAGATAGTCTCAACCTTCGGAAAGCCTGTATCTTATGGAATAGTCCACGTATACAATAATAAGGAAGACATCTTCAGGTGGGAACCGAGATACATATTGAAGAGGAATGGATTGGTGGAGTGATATGGGGTCCGGGAAGAAAAGGCAGATATGGAAGTTGTATGAGGTTAAGGATGGAAAAATTATAAGAAAGAATAAGATATGCCCTGTTTGTGGTTCAGGTACATTCTTAGCAAATCATGGGGACAGATTGTCATGCGGGAAGTGTGGATACACAGAGTACCTAAAACCTAAGAAGAGATGGGAACTTGTTGAGAAACTTTTAAATGAACTAAAGCTTGTGAAATGATGTTCTTCTTTGACCTGGATGGGACGATAATTTCGAGGGATTTCTCGGATTACTTCTGGATGTTTGTGGTCCCAAAGGTCTTCTCAAGGGTAAAGAAGTTGGATCTATCAAAAGCATACGAATTTCTTCTGAAGGCTTACAATGGAGAAATTGAA
>CAZUOK010000037.1:5379-6594 GCA_964622145.1 Candidatus Woesearchaeota archaeon
CGAAGAGGGGGGACCTAGAGTGGCATTCGGTTTCAAATTGGATGAAGACTTTGTTTGGGGTAGAAGATTGGGTAGAATTCATTGCCAAAAACTTCGAGGGATTTGAAGAGAAAATGAGGATGCATATAAGGTTTGAGGAGGGGTTTCCGGAGGTTATTGAGGAATTACGAAAATTGGGATTCAAAACAGTTCTCATCACAAACATGGATGAATTCTTCTTTGAGAGGTTTATAAAGGATAGAGTTAAAGGTTATTTTGACGAAATCTTGTTAACTCTAAAGATAGGGAGGAAAAAGGATGAAATTATAAGAAGCTATCTTGGAAAATTTGAGAAAGTGTATTTTCTGTCAGATGATATAGAAGATGTCGAAGCTATAAAAGATTTAGGAGTGTTGTCAGTACTGTATGATAAGTATGGTCTCCATTCCTTCCAGCCAAAGGTTTCGAGTTTGTTGGAGGTCCTCAGAATTGTTCGATAATTTTATTAAAGGCTTTTTAGTATAGGGTCAGCATGATAGAGGAAAAGAGATGGACCCCAGAACTCGAGGAGAAGGTTCTTGAAGAATGGAAGGATTTGAAATTTGAATTTGATCCCAACGCTGAGAAGGTAGTGGTGATAGATACACCTCCTCCATATCCTGGTCCCTTCTGGCATATCGGGGCTGTTATTCACTACGTGCTTCAAGATGTCTTTGTTAGAGGTCTCAGAATGCTTGGATACTCAGTTTTTTTCCCAATTGGATTTGATAGAAATGGGATACCGGTAGAGTGGTACGTTGAAAAGTATGAAGGAATAAAACCTGAAGACAAGTCTAGGGAGGAATGGATAGAGATATGCTCAAGGGCTTTGGATAGATACGTTGAGAAAATGAGGAAAATACTGAAAAGAATGGGCTGTTCTTACAATTGGGGTCCATACTTCACTGATTCAGAAGATTACAGGATGTTCACCCAAAAAACCTTCGTTGAGCTCTGGAAGAAAGGATTGATATATGAGGATTACAGGCCAAACAACTGGTGTCCAAGATGTAAAACAACCATTGCGGATGCTGAGGTTGAATACAAGGAAAAGGAGGGGGAACTATATTATGTAAAGTTTGACTTGGAGGATGGAGGAGAGATAACAATTGCTACAACAAGACCTGAGCTTATTCCGGCATGTAGATTGATAATATTCCACCCAGAGGATGAGAGATATAAACACTTGGAAGGGAA
>CAZUOK010000038.1:0-6406 GCA_964622145.1 Candidatus Woesearchaeota archaeon
TCCCACCCCTTTGTTTCATGTGGAAAAAGTGGGTTATTTTCATTTATTTTTGGAAACATTTATAAATTTACTACCACTTGGTAGAGTTTACATATATAAATATTTCTTTTCAGAAGACTCCATAAGAAGGAAAGGGGTTCCACATGAAACAAAGGGGTAGGGGTCACTTCCTCTGGAGCTTAAGGAAGAACAGGGCAGCCAAGCCGATTAGGAGGACTGGTTCAAACCTCCTGAGCACATCCTCTATTACCTCCACCGTAAGGTATAGGGAGAGGACATAGAATATCGCTGTCCAGATAAAGGAAGTTACAAGGACAACTGGGAGATATTCCTTTATGTCTCCCTTTCTCGAAGCAATTGGGACAGATCCTCCCCTTATAACAGGTATCAATCTGTATAAAGCCATTTCTAATTTTGTAATCTCCTTTAAGTTTATTCTTAGTGCAAAAGGAGAGTATATATAGAAGAGGATGACGAAAGAGAGCACATCTGAAATCCATACAATTGGGAACACAAGAGGACCCAGTTTATTAAAAACTGTTGGAATCATCACCTCCGTTGGAATTCCAAAGGATTGCCCAATCCCTATTATTAAAGGAATTGAAAGAATACCAAATTCTTCTATTATCTTTACCAAAACCCAATAAATTCTATCAAGAATCATTCTTTTCACCCAATTTTTCAAGATCTATAACCTTTCCTTCAGGACCTGGATTCACTATCAAAGTCCTTCCTATCCTGTCCTCCATCCCCTGAGATTCGTGGATATGCCCGCAGATTACTAAGTGTGGCTGATATTTCTCTATGAATTCTCTCAAGGCCTTGCTCCCTCCAAACTTCAAAGCGATCTTTGTTCCATCAGGAGGCTCGTGAGCAAGAACAATCTTTATCTTAGAATCCTTTATCTTTTCCATCCCTTTCAGCAAACTTTCCAGTACTTCTTCCTCAGTAACAAAGTTCGGACCTACCTTTGTGGCCCCTCCAATCCCAATGATCCCAACATCCTTTATCTTTATCGCGTACCCATGTACATTATAAACTCCTGGAGAATAAAGGGTTACGAGAAAGTCAATTGTTGCAACACTCTCCTCATTACCAGGAACCAATATTATTGGCTTCTTTGCCCTCTTAAGCTCACCTATTATTCCCTCAAGCTTCGTTTCAAAGTGAGTTATATCCCCCCCTATTAAAATAAGGTCAACATCATACTTTATCGCTTTCTCAACTAACTTTGAGATATTCTTCTTCTCTCCATGAATATCCGATGCTGCCAGTATCTTCACAATCGTTATAATGCTCCAACATTCCTTAAAAAATTATGGGTCTTTTAATAGCCATAACAGGGACTCCTGGGACGGGGAAGACCTTTCTAGCGAAGTTTCTGGAATCCATGGGAATTGGAAAGATACTTCCTAGGGAAATACTTGAGAGGGCTGTTGTTGGTTACGATGAGATACTTCAAACAAAGATTGTTGATGAAAGACTTCTTTCAAAAGAGATAAAGAATTTTCTTGAGAAGAACAATGGAATATATATCTTTGATTCCCACCTCTCTCACTTTTCTCCAAGAGAATTCACAATCCTTTACGTATTACTAAGATGTGACCCAAACGAGCTGAGAAAAAGACTTAAAGAGAGAGGGTGGGATGATCTTAAGATAATTCACAATGTAATGGCGGAGGAGTTTGGGCTGATAAAGAAGGAATTGGAGGAGATGGGTGTAAAGTTTTTAGAGTTTTGGACGGATAAGCAGAGCGTTGAGGAAATAGCAAACAAGATTAAGGAGGAGCTTGAGAGATGTTTGAGAGGTTTAAGGAAAAAGTAAGGGAGATATTTAGAAAGATTGTGCTGACAGATGAAGATATCAGAAAATTACTTAGAGAACTCAGGAGAGATCTTGTAGAATCTGATGTTGATCCTGAAATTGCATCCAAGATCATAGATGAAGTAAGATCAAAGATAGAGAAAGGTTTTGGAAGAAGAGAGATAATTTGGGCTGTATATGAGACAATATCAAAGTACGTTGGGAAGGGGGAAAAGATAGAGGTAGAAAAGACCCCCTTTAAAATTCTTCTTGTGGGATTGTTTGGAAGCGGTAAGACAACAACTGCAGCAAAACTCGCTTACCATTTCAAGAGAAAGGGTTACAATGTAGCCCTGGTCCAGACGGACAATCAAAGACCTGCAAGCTATGAGCAATTAAAACAACTTGGTGAAAAGATAAAGGTAAAAGTATACGATCTTAGAAAAAGCATTGATGGGTTTGATGAGATATCAAGGAAACATGAGATATTGATCATTGATACTGCAGGAAGGACTGTACTAGACGAATCTCTTGTTAGGGAGATAAAGAGGATAAAAGAAAAGATTTCTCCAGATAAGATCCTCCTTGTTATCCCTGCGGAAATAGGGCAGAACGCAAAGAGGGAGATACTTGGATTCCAGGAAAGTGTTGGGATTGATGGGATAATAATAACAAGGATGGATGGAAGCGCAAAGGGGGGAGGTGCACTTGTTGCAAGCTATTTGACGAAATCTCCAGTATATTTCATCGGGACTGGTGAGAAGATCAAAGATCTTGAGGAATTTGATCCTAAAGGATATATAGGGAGGATGCTTGGTATTGGAGATATAGAAGGACTTATAAGAGAGGTTGAGGAGAAAATAGGGAAGAAAGATGTCGAAATTAGGGAAATAGACCTTTATTTCATAAAAGAACAGATAGAAAATCTTGAAAAGCTTGGCCCTCTCGAAAAGATCTTCCAGATGATTCCAGGATTTGGACTGATGGAGATAGAAAGAAAAGACCTTTACATCGGGGAGGAGAAGATAAAGAAATTTAAGGCGATATTCAATTCTCTAAGGAGGATTGAGTACAAGGAGCCAGAAAGGATAAAGAAGAGAATAAAGAAGATTGCGTACGGAGCTGGGGTTTCGGAAAGGGATGTCTTAGATCTCCTAAATCTGTATTACCAAATGAAAAAGATCATGAAGATGATGAGAAGAAGGGACTTCCAAAGGATGTTCTGGAGGTATTTTAGGGTTAGGTAAAGCTTATATTTGTTCTTCTGAACAAACTTAAAAATGGAAATAATACCTGATACCTCGGCAATAATTGAAGGAGTTATCTCTGAGTGGATAGAAAAGGGAGAATTTTCTGGAAAGATATACTTACATAGATCTGTTATCTCAGAACTGAACCATCAGGCAAATATTGGAAAAATAACTGGATTTTTGGGTCTTGGGGAGATAAAAAGGCTTAGGGAATTTGAGAAAGAGGGGAAGGTGGAAATAGAAGTTGTTGGGGATTACCCATCGAAAAGACAAATAGAAATGGCAAAACTTGGAGAAATAGATCTTCTAGTAATAGAGTACGCCTACAACGAGGGAATAACCCTTGTAACTGCTGATAGGGTCCAGGCGGAGACCGCAAGGGCAATGGGAGTGGATGTTATATTCATAGAGCCAAAGGCTGTTAAAAGGTTGGAATTTGAAAAATATTTTGACGAAGACACAATGAGCGTGCATCTAAAGGAAGATTGTTCCCCAATGGCAAAAAAAGGAAAGCCAGGGGAATGGAGATTTATAAAATTGTCTGATGAGAAGCTTAAAAGAGAATATCTTGAAAAACTATCCATGGATATCATGGAGTTCTCGAGAGAAGATCCCAATTCCTTTGTTGAGATAGATAGAAAGGGTACAACAATAGTACAGCTCAAAAATTATAGAATCATTATATGTAGACCCCCCTTCTCAGATGGCTGGGAGATAACAATTGTAAGACCTATAAAGAGACTAAAGATTGAGGACTACAATCTTCCTAAGAAGCTTTTGGATAGGCTTAGGGAAAAGGCTGAGGGGATACTGATAGCTGGACCCCCTGGGGCTGGGAAGTGTGTTGATGGAGATGTTGTTATAATAACGGAAAAGGGATTCTTGAAGGCAAGGAAATTATACGAAATGCTTGAGAAAGGGGAGGAAGTAAAAGTTCTTTGTTTAAGAATGAACGGCTTTGAGTACAGGAAGATCACAAATTACTACGTTAGAAAGGCAAGGGTTCTGATGAAGCTGAAGACAAGGAGTGGTAAGGAAATACTTCTCACTCCAAACCACCCTGTTTTGTCGATATCTGATGACATTGGGTGGAAGCAAGCATCCCAGCTAAAAGAAGGGGACTGTGTTGCAATCTTTGGAGAAGATGAATTTGTCCCTGTTGTTGGAAAGCTGAGGGAATTCTTTGATGGAAAATTTGTGAAGAAAGGGGAGATAGAAGAATTACTTTCAAAATCAAAACTAGATATTGACACACTCTCCAAGTTAAGCCTTGTCACAAACAAATACATAAAATGGGAAGTCTTGGATTCCATTGAGAAGATCATAGAGGAAAGGGAAGTTTACGACTTTGAAATAGAGAGGGCACACAACTTCATAGCAAATGGATTTGTTGTGCACAATTCAACATTTGCCCAGGCTATAGCGGAATTCTATGCTAGGGAAGGGAAGATTGTGAAGACTGTTGAGTCTCCAAGGGATCTGATCCTTCCTCCGGAAATAACTCAATACTCAAAAAACTATGGGACATCAGAGGAAATACATGATGTTCTTTTGCTTTCAAGACCAGATTACTCAATATTTGATGAGATGAGGGACGACGAAGATTTTAAATTGTACATAGACATGAGACTGGCTGGGGTTGGGATGGTTGGGGTTGTTCACGCATCCTCTCCAATAGACGCAATACAGAGATTCATTAGGAGGGCGGAGCTTGGTCAGATACCTTCAATAATAGACACGGTGATCTTCATAGACAGGGGAAGAGTAAGCAAGGTCTACTCCGTTGAAATGACGGTCAGGGTTCCAACAGGCCTTATGGAGAGGGAGCTTTCAAGACCCGTCATAGAGGTTAGGGATTACCTGACGGGAGAACTAGAGTATGAGATATATAAGTTTGGGGAAGAAACTGTTGTTGTTCCTGTGAAAAAATTGAAGCAGAAAAAATTGGAAAGAACTCTTGAAAGCTATGGAATAAAGAACTGGGAGGATCAAGGAGATAGGGTTGTTGTTTACCTAGATAGGAAGATGTTGAAGAAGTTTAAGGGGAAAAGGATAAGGAGCCTTGAGAAAACCCTTATGAAGAAGTTTGGGAAGAGGGTGGAGATAGAGTTGGTGTAAAGTTTAAAAAATAAAGGGGGTTGGATGGGGATATGGAGAGACAGGAACAACTCCTCATCCCACTCGAGAAATACTTATCCACAGGAATCCACATAGGGACAAGGATAAGGACAAAGTTTGTTGAGGAATTCATATTTAGGATAAGACCTGATGGCTTGACAATCCTTGACATAGAAAAAATTGATGAGAGATTGAGAATAGCTGGAAGGTTCCTTTCAAACTACGAACCAAACGAGATTGCTGTTGTTGGTAGGAGGGAGAATGCAAAGAGACCCATAATGAAATTCTGTGAGATAACTGGTGCTGTACCATTTGTTGGAAGATACCTTCCTGGAACATTTACAAATCCAGAATACGACTGGTTCTTTGAGCCAAGCGTTGTGATAATATCAGATCCTTGGGTTGATAGGATTGCTCTTAACGATGCGTTCAGAATGGGGATACCAATTGTGGCTCTTGTGGATACAAATAATGTTACTTGCAAAGTTGATCTTGCAATTCCTTGTAACAACAAGGGAAGGAAGTCTCTCGCATTGGTGTACTGGATACTTGCAAGAGAGTATATAAGAAACAGGGGGATAGCTGAAGATATAGATGTATCTTGGGAGGAGTTTGTTCAAAAATGATTAGGAGGCCTGCTGTTGCCGGAAGCTTTTATCCTGGGAGCAGAGACTCTTTGATAAAGAAGATAGAGGAGTGCTTTAGTGGAAAATTTGGGCCTAAAGAGTTCAGAAGGGAGAAAGTTAGAGCTGGAATTGTTCCTCACGCAGGATACGAATTCTCAGGACAGTGTGCTGCGTGGTTCTATTCAAGGTTATCAGAAAACAAGGTCTTTGTTATTGTAGGTCCAAACCACACCGGCATGGGGTATGGCTTTTCTGTTCTAAAAGAGGGGAAGTGGGAGACACCCCTAGGATACTGTAATATCGATGAAAATACAGCCTCCGAGATACTTGAATCTCTTGACTTCGTGAAAGAAGATCCTACCTCTCACATCCTTGAGCATTCGATAGAAGTTCAGTTACCCTTTCTCCAATACCTCTTTGAGGAAGTCTATTTCGTACCAATCTGTGTTTCGAGCGAGTTCTTCCATCCAAACTACATGAGAAGGCTTGGAGAAGTATTGAAGAGAATGAGGGATGTAATCCTGATAGCTAGCTCAGACTTCACTCACTACGGGCCTTGGTACGGATATACTCCCTTTGGGATTGGGAGAGAAGCACTCGAACTTGGA
>CAZUOK010000039.1:0-3699 GCA_964622145.1 Candidatus Woesearchaeota archaeon
CCACCTCTCTAAATATCTCCAAAGCTCTCTTGAAAAGTCCTATGTATTCCTCAACAACCTCTTTGTCCGCAGGCCTTCCATAGCATTGTGTAAATACAATTCAAGGAGATCTACAAGGACTGAGGATATAAGGAAACCTATTGTTCTTTGGTTCCTAGTAGGGTCTTCATCAATAAGTCTCTTTATGTTTCTCAAACATTCTTCTATCCTTTCTTGATGATATTCTTCCCTCACAATCTCTAAGGATCTCTCAGGATTTTTAAATATTTTGTTACTTTTTAACAAATCCTTTGTTTCCTTTTCAACAATGCAACACCTTATAAAGTGTGTTGTTGTCCTTCCTACTGTGGATAGGAAAGAACAATATTTGAGGAAGATCTCTTTCATTGAAGAAAGGTTAAACAGCATACCAGAATTTAAAGATGATATTCATATAGATGCTGCCCTTTATAGAATCCAAACAGCAATAGAGGCTGCAATGGATCTTATAGCTATGATGGTTAAAGATTCTGGAGAAAGTGTTTCGGATGATTACTCAAACATAGAGAAACTAGCCAAATTAGAGATATTGAATGAAGACCTTGGGAGAAGATTGATTGAGCTAAATGGCTTGAGAAACTGGATAGTCCATAGATACAACAAACTGGAGGTTGAAATTATAAAGAGAAAAAAGGATTTTATTGTTGAAACTTTAATGGAATTCCTGGAGGTGGTTTGGGATTTTATCAAGAGAGCTTTTGGAGAAGGTTAGGAAGGACCTGAAACCACTAAAAGATCTTGGTAAGGGTGTTGTGCTCTTTGGATCCGTTTTGACAGAATACTTTATCCCTGGGAGGAGCGATATAGACGTTGCTGTGGTAACGATGAATGAGGATAAAGATTACAACCTAAAAATCCTGGAGAAAACTTTTCTTTACAACAGGAAACCCTATGATATAAAGGTGTTTGAGCTTCTGCCTTTAGGAGTAAGGTTTGAAATAATAAAGAACTACTTCGTCCTGTTTGGAGATCCTGTGGAAATCTCTTATTACTTCTACAAATATTGGAAGTTATACAGAGATATGGCTCCCAGGATGGAGAGGGAAAAGATAGGGAGCTTAGATGAAATAAGAGAGGGGAAGGAAAGGCTTAGGAAGATAAGGGGAGAGTAATTCAGGTAAGCTTAATATTTTTCAAGGGATGATGGTAGAAAATGAGAAGGAAAGCAGGTACTTTATCACAGCAATAGATTGAAGCAGCTGTTAGATTGTAACCTATTACCAAGTGCCCCCGGCGGGATTTGAACCCGCGACCTACGGCTTAGGAGGCCGTCGCCCTTCCTGGCTAGGCTACGGGGGCAATACCTTAAACGGGATTACCTTTTTAAATACTTTCCCAACGCTTACTTTTTAAATGCACACCCTAAGTATTTCCTTGTTATGCTGATCCTCCTGGATATTTATGGAGTCATTATAAGGGAAAGGAGGGTTTCAAACTACCTTTATAAAGCCTTTGGAAGGAATGGTCTGGATGTTTCCATGAAGAGTCTTAGGGAGGTATGGAGAAAGATAAGGGTTGGGATCCTGGATATAGAAGATCTCTTGGGAAGGAAAGTGTTTAAGGATTTTGTTGAGCTTCACCAGGAAAATGAAGGATTTAAAAGATTTTTGGAAGAGATAAAGGAAAGAGGTATTGACTGGGGGATCCAAAGCAACATAGATAAGAGGACTTATGAAGAACTAAAGAAGAAGTTCGGATGGAATCCAAAATACGAATTCTTGAGCTGGGACCTTCGGGTCTCAAAGCCAGATCCCTTGTTTTATGAAGAAATAAAAGAAAGGGTTGGGGATGCCATCATTGTGGATGACAATCCAAGAAATGTTAAGGTTGCAAAGAAGGTTGGTTTAAGGGGGATTGTCTTTAAGAACTTTGAGAAATTGGTGAAGGAATTATGATACCAAAGGTGGAGGTCCCACAAATAACCTTGCCATCTCTTGAAGGTATTCCTGGATTTTTTCTCAATTGTCTGGTAGCTTGGATAAATATTATGATACAGTCTATTCTAAATCCAGCCATACTTTGGCTAACCCTCCCAATATACTTCTCTTGGTTTGTCACAGAGCTGTTTGGGGAAAAAGATGAAACTTCTTATGGCAACGCTGCAACAAATGCTATGATAACATTTTATGTTGCTTTGGATTGGATAAGGCAGATGTATTATGGAGAGATAGCTATGACATACTGGAAGGTTGCCCTTGCGGTTGTTTTTCTCCTTTATGGGCTCTTTGTTGTTAGAGAGTCTATTGTTCAGAACCCTGTTGCAAAGTATCTCGGTGCAATAAGGACTGTTTCATACTTTCAGATTGTCTTTACGGTTCTGTTTTACTCAGAATATACAGGAATAGGATTCTCCTTAGAGTCCCTTGTAGGAATACTGCTCGGTTATCCAATAGTCTATTTGGTGAACAGGTTGGTAGACAAACTGTTACCGGAGGTCGTTGAGGAATAGTCTTACAAGAAACCTTGGAACTTCATCTTCTCCAAGCAAAATGACACTCTTTGGATACTTTCTGCGATACCTTCTCTTCTTTACTTCCACTTTCAGATTTCCTGCTATGCAATCGATTTCATAAGAGTTTCTGTAATAGTATATCTCTCCAAACTTCCTGTACAAGTGTTCCTGAACAACCCACTCTAAGAGGACCTCATCCCCGATTTTGATATCGAACATCTTGGAATACAACCTTGCTATAGAAGGATCTCTTAGGAATATCTTCTTTTCCCTTTTCATAACTATTCTTCTACCTTCTTTTAGGAATGCTATCTTTAGTATAAACATATCCTCAAGGATTTCTAAATATTTCCTAACAGTAACATGATTTAGCCCCACCTCCTTTGCTAAACTTGAATAGGAAACCGCAGATGGTGCTTTCAGTAGAACGGAATATATTACCTGCCTTGCAATCTTGTGATCCCTCCCTATCGCTTCTATTTCTCTGTCAAGACTACTGACAAAATCTTCCATGAAGGAGGGATCTCTGTTTATACTCCTTGGAAAGCCCCCTAATTCCAAGTATTTTCTAAAATATTTCCTCAACTTTTCTCCATAAGATCTTCCCCTTCCAAACACTTCAAGAAATTCTGGAAAAGATAGTGGAAGAATCTCTAGTTTTTTCCCCTTTCCCCTTCTGCCCGGGAAGGCTTCTGTGAATTTTCTTAGCTTTATGGTAGAGGATCCTGTCACAGTTACGACAGAATTTCTTAACTTTCCGAGGTCTATCAATCCCTTTAGGGGTTTCCACCAATATTCCAGAGAGGTTACTTCATCAAGAAATATATACTTCTTGTCTGAGAACTCTCTGAGAATATTAAGAAGGTGCTTTTGATCAATTAGAAGCTCGCAGTTTATGTAAACAATATTCTTTGGATCAATATCTCTCTCGATAATCTTCCTTATTAGAAGTTTTATCCCCGTTGTCTTCCCAACCTGTCTTGGACCATAGACAAAGTTCAGAGAAAATGGTTCAAGGGAAATCTTGTCAATCCACTTTGGGAACCACCTTATTTCCATCGATTTCCAATCTCTAATCTGAGGATCTTCTCTTTCCCAATTATCCGTAAACCACCAGGGATTCATCTCTTCCAGCATGTTGAAACTCTGGTTTCAATCCTTTATAAAAGAATCCGGGGACTAATATTTATAAATATGTAATCCCAAGG
>CAZUOK010000039.1:3709-5918 GCA_964622145.1 Candidatus Woesearchaeota archaeon
AATTCCTTTATAAATAGTTTGAAACTCGAGTTTCAAACTATTTATAAAGGAATTCGGGGATTAATATTTATAAATATGTAATCCCAAGGTGGACCTATGCAGAGGTGGGTATTCCTGTTATTCTTGGTACCAGTGATCTTCTCAGCATATCCCCTGGTTTGGCATCCCTGCGAGGACATAGTTTGGAGTGAAACTTGTGACATAGCTCCTGTGGGTCTTGTGAATGCTACAAAGGGTATTAGGATAGGGGATATCTTGCTAACAACAGGGTTTTCAAGCGGTTACTTAGCTATCAGAGATGTCTCAAATAAGACTTGGAAATCTATTGAAGGAAGCGTTGGAGCATTCTATACAAACGTCTGGACCCCGAAGATCTGGTATTCAAGTGGAATAACAATTGGGACGGATAGTGGAAATATTGTGTTAAACCCCGCCGGCAATGTTGGAATTGGGACAACAAGTCCAGGTTATAAACTACATATCATTACTCCGGGATCTGGTGTTGCTGGATTAATGATAGAGGCACCAGATTCTTATGGTGCTTGGTTAAGTCTTAAGAATACTGATAGGAGGTGGGATATTGGTATAGATTCTTCAGAGAATTTCCGTATTGGTGATTCTACTGGTAATACATATCCTCTTATAATAGAACCTGGTACACCTACGAACACTCTTTATTTAGATTCTTCAGGTAATATTGGAATAGGAACAGCTTCTCCTAGGGGGAAATTGGATGTTATGGGTGTTACTTACATAACTGATGATTTAATAGTAAAGGGATCAAATCCTTCAATACAAATAAACAGGACAAGCATACCTAAGCAGTGGGATATCCAAGTATCAAGTGAAGGAAAATTTGTAATTGTCGAAGGACCAACAACAGGATCTTGGAGATTTGTCATAGCTCCTGGGGGGAATGTTGGGATCGGAACAGCAAGTCCTTCTGGGTATCTTCACATAAAAGGAAGTATACCTTACGACTTTGTTAGGATGGAGGACTCAACAACAGGAAATTATTACGCCTGGCGCATAACTTCATCTGGCTATTTAACGCTGGATGTCTACAATAAGTCTGCAGATACCCATTATTATCCTATTACAGTAACTCATACCCCTGGTACTAGTGCCCTATACATTGACAATGGAAATGTTGGAATAGGAACAGCTTCTCCAACACAAAAACTAGAAGTAGCTGGAAACATAAAGACGAAGAACATTTATCTAAATCAGGGTCAAAACGAAGGATCCATTTACTATGTTGATATAATAAAAGGATACAATGATATAAGATTCAGGCTTGGAACAAATTCATACTTTTACTTCCAAGATTCTGGTGGAAATACCAAGGCATGGATAGATTACAGTGGAAATGCATACTTCTCTGGCAAAGTTGGGATTGGAGTATCCGATCCTCAGGAGAAATTGGATGTGAATGGAAACATACTTGTTAGGGGATGGGATGCTGTGATAAAGTCAATGGACACACAGACCGGAAAAATATACCATTTGATCGGGACCTACCACGGCTGGGACCCAGATGCTGTCTATATTGCTGGATACAACGCTGTAAACAACCCCTCGTTATCAAATGCGACGAAAGTGTACATAGGAGGTAAAGGCTCCGAACTAGCTGTGTTTGATATAGTAAACCAGAAAGTAGGAATTGGAACAACAAGTCCAAGTGAAAAACTGCATGTTGCTGGGAACATCTATTTAGAGAACACTTTGAGATTTAAGGATGTCAGCCAATACCTCTGGAGTTTTGAGACCGCAACAAATTGGGGCTTGTACTGGGACACTTCTAACAATGTGTTAAGGTGGAAGGGAGCTGGTAATGATAAGATGACACTAGATCTAGATAATGGCAATGTATGGATGGCTGGGGACCTACAAGTCAATGGAGCAATAAAGCATGCTGACAGTGGGACTCTTTGGATGACAACAAATGGCCACGTAAGAACAACATTCCATGATGGGTGTGGAAACTTCCAAATAATGGCGGGGGCTTATGGCTGTCCAAACAAGTATGTTGAAGACAGCTTTGGAGCTGCGGAAATAGAGATGGACTACGAAAATACGAATGGAGCAATATACCTCAGGGTTGCTCCAAAGGGTACAAAAGATCAAGAGATAAGTTGGACAACTTATACATTTTCAACGGGAAGTGTAACATTTCCAAAAGATCTCTACGTTCCAAAGGTTATAGATA
>CAZUOK010000039.1:5928-6375 GCA_964622145.1 Candidatus Woesearchaeota archaeon
AGATTATAGATAAAGATGATAATAACTATTATGTTGACCCTGCTGGAACTTCTAAGCTCAATGAGCTTGATGTAAGTAAGATAAATGGAGGGACTCCAATAACATCAAGCAATATTGGAAGTTATGCTGTGACAAGTCTAAATGGATTCAATGGAGATGTCACGATTGAGGCTGGAACAGGAATCTCAGTTTCTTCCTCGGGAAATACCATAACAATATCTCATGCAAGCACGAGCTCCCAGTCGAGTGTGGATAATTCGGAAGGAGTAGTCATTCAGGACATTCAATTGGATAGTTTTGGACATGTTACTGGGATTGGTACTGTAAACTTAGACAATAGGTATGTGCAAGGTTCTGGAAGTGGGGGATACATTGCAAAATTCACAGGAACAAGATCAATTGGAAATTCCGTTATCTACGAATCAAATGGAAAAGTTGGGATTGGAA
>CAZUOK010000040.1:0-6124 GCA_964622145.1 Candidatus Woesearchaeota archaeon
AGGGCAATATCTTCTTGTATTTTGAGTTCATGACAACATCTATGAGCAAGAAAAGAAGGTGGGAAGGACCTCCCGTTTGTGTAAAGGGACCCCATTTTGACAACTTCCTGAACAAACACAAATCCGTATACTTGTTCTCTGGAAACCTTGCGGCGGATGTTGAAGGGAAAGACTTGAAGGATGAGCTCTTGGATGTGCTTTCAAATTACGATATAAAAATAAAAAGGGTGTTTTGATTGATAAAGGGGAGCTGGGCTTGTCCAGGCTGTGGATTGATGATTGCGATAAGAAATCTCCTGAAAAGGGGAATGAGGGTAGTGTTTGAGGGAGAGTGTGTTCTGGAGGCTACTTGTAGGTATCCCTACACAACCTGGGAGATCCCTGCGGTTTATTCGGGGGATATGAACCCTGTAGAGATTGCATCTGGATGGGATGCTGTTGTTTTTATGGATAGGGAAAGATTTGACTTCAGAGATATCGACACAATCCTTGAGAAAAAGATGGTCGTGATATGTTATGATAAGGTTGGCTGGAAGGGTTCTGAAAGCTTTGTTCTAAGATTTCTGGAGACAGGAGTAAGGGCTGAGAATGTCAGCATATCAAATATTAGGGATGTCAATTTGAAGGGACCTCTTGTCCTAAATGTCCTTACCCCCTGCCCAAAGGAGTGGGGATACGATCCAAGATACACCGTCAAACTCTCAAGGCTTGCTGTGGAGAGCCTGGTCTTTCCGATATATGGTGTCCAGGATGGAAAGGTTTATCTTAGAAACCCTGTTGAGAAACCAAGACCAATCAGGGATTATATTTCCCTTCAAGAAAGATTCAAGGATCTAAGAGATGTAGAGGAGGAAGAGGAATACTTTAGGAGATTTTACAAAAAGATTATTGCTTTAAGCTCTCAAGGTACTGAATAGCTTCCTTAATGTTCTCTTTCCTTACGTATGGGCCTCTGTGGATCGCTGGTATCCCACTTATCAGAGGTAGCATAGCTCCGTACACTCCGAGGGTAAGTAGGCCTATAAGTAGGCTCCCTACAGCTATTGGGATAAAGCTCCCTCTATTTTTCTTTATATCTTCGTATTTCTCTGAAACCTTCCTCAAAGCCTCCAAGGCCCTTTCAATGATCCTGTTTGCAAATTCTTCATACCCCAATCTCTTGGCTGTTTTGTATATCCACTCCGTCTTGTCCAGGTAGTAATCCAGGAATTCTTTGGAGTAATTTCCTTCTATAATCCTCCTTGTAAGGTCCTTGTGATTCGAGTCAACAATTGCCCTAAATATTCTGTTCTTTATCAAATAATCCCTGCTTATTCTCCTGTAAGCCCTTGATGTAGCATCCTTTATCCTTTTCAGCAACCCTCTCCTTTGTTGGTCTCTCTGTCTCCTCCTAGAAATTCTTTCTCCTGGCTTTATGATGTAAAGTTCCCCTCTAACAAAGTTGTTGTTACTGTTTCTTATGGTAAATGTGCCGTTGTTGTCGGAAATCTTGTATATCTCCGTACCGCTTGCTCTCAGTATCTGTTCAAGGATACTTCTGCCTCTTATCCCCCTTCTTCCTCCGGAGATACCAAGTTCTCTTTGAGGAATCCTCCTGTAGATTTTCCCATTTACTGCTATATCTTGAGATCCTCCAGCGGAGACTTGTAGTCCAACATTTTGTGGATTCCTTTCTGTTATTTTGTAGAGGATTATATACTCTTTTCTTTCATTATCCCTAATCCCTGTTATGTACACGTCGTTCCCTCCAAGTTGGAGGTCATTTTCGGAAATCCTTTCTACAAGTAATCTTTCATCACTATTGTCAACTCTGTACTGAATTTCCTTTACATTATCTCTCTCTTGGATCCCCAAAACATGGAAGTTTAGTTGAATGTTCCTCCTTCTGTATTGAAATTCCCTACCTTGATCAGAATTCATTAACTCTATAAGAATTGGGGCAAGCCTATCGAGGTAGAGGATCAATTTATCAACATTAACTTGCCTTTGTCTTCTTTCTAAGACATCATCAAGGGTGGGCATACACTAATGTGAGGTGGTTTATTTTATATAGATTTTGACAAAAAGTAGAACGTCAGCGTTAGGAGACCAAGTGTTGCCAGTACGAACACTGTCCAGGGATTTTCCTCAATAACAGATCTTTCAACCATCCTAAACTCTACAGGAGCATTTTCTTCCCTTATTTCTGAGGGTAGAGAACTATACTTCATGGAAAGCTTTAGGAAATAGATTGCCATATCAATATCTTCCTCTTTCAATATCTCTCCGTACTCTTTGTAAGCCAATGCAAGTATGGGGTAATATCCCCTTCCTATCTCTATCTCCAACTTTTTTGTAGAGAGTTCATCGTACTTCTTGTACAACTTTTCCTTGTTTTCCAACAATTCAAGGGAAAGCTCTGCGAGTGCCTCCGATTCCTTTGCGTAGAATATGGTCTCAACGTAGTTCCCTTCTTTAAAAGCTTCTTCCGCCTTGGAAAGTTTTCTCTCAGCCTCTGCTATTATCATGTTGTTTATGAATGTAGAAGCATAGAGAACATTTATCTTAGCTCTTTCTAGTATTTCTTTTGCAGAATTCTTGTATCTTCTCATATCAAAAGTTTTGTTTCCTCCCTCAATGCATTCAAGCCAACTTTTTGCTGAAATTAGCTTTGCCTTTGCCGTTGCAATTGCATCGAGATCCCTGTTTTCAACACCTTCCTTCAAGAACTCTTCTGCGGAGTAAAGCCTGTCATAAAATATAAACACTAACTCTAGCTCTTTATCACTGTAATTTATCTTTAACTTCTTTAATTCCTGTATTGTTCTGTTCATCCTCTCTATCTCTTCAACAATATTCTCATACCTTATAAGATATTCCTTGTAAGCATCTCTTATAGCTCTTACACAGTAACTTGCTGCGGAGTAGTACTTTTCTTTTCTCATAAGTTCCTTTGCTCTTTCAAGATACCAACTCTTGTGTTCCCCAAGATACTCATAGACTTCTGCTTTTTCACAAAGCTTTTCACTAGTTTTCTTCAGCATTTCTTTCAATTTTTCCATGCTTATTCTCTTCTTCCCAAACTCTATCTTTTTACCGGTAAAGTAATAAAAAACTTCGAGTATATCCTTAACTTCTATTATCCTTGTGTTGGGATCTTCTATTTCCTCAATTTCCTCAGTCTTTTCTCCGTAAGGTATCAAAAATATCTTGGATACATTCTTTGCAGCCAAATACTTGTAGTATATCCCACCGACAGGACCAACAGACCAGTCCGGAGATATTGTTCCAGTTACAATAACATCCTTTCTTATTGAAGTGTTTGAGAGGAGGGCCATGGCTAAAACCGTCATTGCAGCTCCCGCTGATGGCCCCCCAACGATTTCACTTTCCCCCTCTATCTTGTAGAGGAAGTCGTATCTCGAACAGTTTACATTTAGTATCTCACAAGCAACTTCCTTTGCTATCCTTGCAGAAGCCTGGGTATCAACTTGCGTTAAGGGAAAGGTATCCACATAAACATTTCCGGATCCATCTACTATCTTCAATCTTAACCTCGCAAGGACTCCGGATTCTCCATGAACACCCACTATGTATATCCAATCTTCTTTCAGGGAAAAGGTGATTGAGATTAGTAAAAGTAAGAGTACAATTCTTCTCATGATTTCTTAAAATCCCATAACCTTTATACATCTTTCTGGACAAGGTTAGAAGTAGGATGATAATAAAGAGCATAGAGCTCTACAACATAAGATCTCATAGAAACACAAAAATAGATTTTGATAAGGGTATAAATGTATTTATTGGTGGGACGGGGACTGGAAAGACATCAATACTGATGGCTATAGAATTTGCGCTCTTTGGAAGTGAGGCCATAAGGGACTTCTCAACTCTCCTAAACAGAAGGGCAGGGATGGGAAAGGTTGTTCTTGAGTTTGAGCACAATGGAAAGAGATACAAGATTGTTAGGGGTCTCGTTAGGGAAGGAAGATCGATAAAGACAGATAACTCTTCTTTAAAGATTTTTGAGGATGGAAAGCTGATATTCTCCGGAGGAAGGGTTCAGGAGATGAACGAAAAAATAAAGGAAATACTTGGATTCCCCAAGTGGATAAACCCCTCAAATCTCTTTGAAATACTCTTCTATTCAAAGCAGGATGAGATAAGAAAGATAATAGAAATGAGCAAGGAGGAAAGGCAAGTCTACATCGACAACTCTCTCCTACTAGATAGATACAGAAAGACATGGGAAAATATGAAGGAAATAATTGATGAGCTTAAAAGAATGAGAGATTCCTTGCAATCTGAGGTGAAGTTTCTCGAAGATTACAGGAAGGAGCTGGAGGATCTTGAGAAAAAGATTTCTGAGAAGGAAGAGGAGCTTGAAAAGAAAAAGGAAGATCTAGAAAGGATAAAAGAGAATTACAGGGAACTTGAAGAGAAAGTGAGGAGAGTTAGGGAGGAGTTTGGTGCTGTTGAGAAGGAAAGGGAGGAGGCCCTTAGGAGGATTGAGAGAGAGAGGAATATCAGGGAAGAGATTGAGAGAATAAGGTCTGAGATTGAGAGTCTGAGGTCAAAAATAAGGGAGGTAAATTACAATGAAGAGGAATATAAAAGATTAAATTTGAGGAAATCTGAAATACTTGGAAGAATAAGCTTTTTGAAAAGTGAGAGGAGGAAGATTGAGGCTGAAATGGAGAGATTTAAGAAGTTGGAGCCTGGAAAGAAATGTCCTCTTTGTAAACAAGAAGTTGGGAGGGAACACTTTGAGGAAGTTCTAAAGGAATTTGAGAATAGAAAGGACAAAATCCTACAGGAAATGATTGTGCTGGAGGAGGAATTGGATAGGGTAAACAGGAAAATAAACGAAATGGAGGAATTGAGAAGAAAGCATGAGGAAAATGAGAGATTAAAGTTCCTCCTTAGAAAAAGAGAGGATGAGCTTGCTGAAAAAGAAAGAATAGTTCTTGAGATAGAATCCCAGAGAGATTTACTGACGGAGATTGAGGAGAGGTATAGAAGGTTGAAGGAGGAGAAAGAAAGAATTTCGGAGGAATATGTCAAGATTTCAAAGGAGTTGGCTAGGGTCGAGAGCGAGATCTCAAGATTGGAAAGAGAAATCTCTGAGTGGAGGGAGAAAAGGGAGAAAATCATTGAGAAGTTGAGGGAGATAGAGGAGAAAAAGAAGAAACTTGAGAAGTTGGACCATGCGATAAATAGGCTGGAACTAATGAGGGAAGAGATAAGGAAGATAAGAGAGATAGTGAGGCTGAAATTTATTGAGGACTTTAGGAAGGAGTTCTCAAGGTGGTTTAGAAGCATAAGGAGGGAAGAGTATTACAGGGTTGATATAACAAACGAATACGAACCGAAGGCTTACACCCCAGAAGGGCTAGAAGTTCCTGTCTCTTCTCTATCTGGTGGGGAAAGAACTTCTGTAGCATTGGCTTACAGACTTGCCCTTTCTTCAATAGTATCAAGGCTTGGTGGGATATCAAAACCAGATCTCATAATCCTGGATGAGCCGACCGTCGGATTGGATGAGGACGATATAAGGGTTCTTCCGGAGGTTCTTAGATCTCTTGGATTGAAACAAATAATCGTTGTGACACACTCGAGGGAATTGAAGGAGGCTGGGGATGTGAAGTTTATTGTGAGAAAGGAAAGGGGATGGACAAAGGTGGAGAGGGTGGAAGAGGAGTACTCGTCTTGAGGTAGTTTTATAAATTTCTTCTGAGATCTTTGGAAGCATGGTGTACGAGGTTAGGAGGGTAAAGAGTGGAATACCTGGATTGGATGAGCTTCTAAATGGAGGAATACCAGAAAGGAATGTTGTGCTCCTCTCGGGAGGGCCTGGCACAGGAAAGACAGTATTTTCTCAGCAATTCCTTTATAAAGGGGTATCAGAGTTTGGGGAGCCAGGAGTATACGTAAGCTTGGAGGAACACCCCGTGCAAGTGAGAAGAAACATGTTGGCGTTTGGATGGGATGTTAAGAAATTTGAGGAGGAGGGGAAGTTTGCAATAGTGGATGCATTCTCTGCTGGAATAGGAAAGGCGAGCCAATATGAAAGATATGTTGTTTCAGATCCAACAAACGAAGACATACTTATAGATGTTCTTAGGGAGGCGATACAGGACATAGA
>CAZUOK010000041.1:0-5914 GCA_964622145.1 Candidatus Woesearchaeota archaeon
AGGTGAAGGAAGGTGGGAGAGAGGTAGAGATCCTTCCCCTTTGGAAGTACCTTCTTATCGATTATGTTCGATAAAATCTTATGATATTGTCGACCATGTTCGATAAGATTTGACAACAAGTGTCTACTCCCTCCAGATGAGGGGTACGAAGATCTCTTCCTCCGTGATCCCTCCATGCATTCCAAGGAACTCCCCACCTTTTTTCAATTTTACATTGTGTTCTCCAATAGATACAATAGAAACATCTCCTATTATCCTCCTAAAGTTCTTCTGAATCCTTCCAATCCCAAACCAACCATCTTTCAACAATTTTTCAGATCTTTCAACGAGAAATTTGTCTGAAAGCTTCTCTTTAAGTTCTTTGAAGATATCCCTCTTTGTGAAGAGGAAGAAATCCCTATGTCCTCCAGAGTATCCTTTTATTCTTCTGTTCATCCCAAGTTTGCTAAGGTAGATATACTTTGTTCTTGGGAATATTCCATGGTCTGACGACAAAATTAGGGAGAATCCTTTCTTTGAAACCTTTCTTAAAAACATTCCAAAGACCTTTAGCTCAAAGTAAGTTTCCAAACCTCTCCCGTAAATGTGATCCAGAATGTCCTTGAAGTCGTAGTATGCAAATAGAATGTCAAACTCTCTCTCTTTTAAAATCTTCGCGAAGAGATCTGATTCTTTGATGTAAAAATCCACCTTACATCTTCTGAAGAATCTCTTCGATATCCTGCTCTTAAAGTAATCAATCTTTAGAAAGACCTTGACCCTCTTTTCTCCACCCAACAGCTCAAAGACTGTCTTCCCAGAGAAGAATTCGGAGATCTTGTAGTCCTTATCCAAGAAGACTTCTATCTCTCTCCTCCCATCAAAGATCGTCCACTCCAGAAATCCATGCTCTTGGGGAGTAAGGCCTGTATACAAACTGGAAAGGGCAGGGACTGTTGAGGAGGGAAACACACTGTAAATTTTCTCAACATTGAATCCTTTTAGATGGAATAGATGTCTCTTCCTCAAGAATTCTCTCCACCCAAGCCCATCAACGATTATCCAAACAATCCTTTTACCAAGCGATATTTCAAACTTCCTTTTTGAAGAAAAACCAAGATTTTCAAGGATTGTCCCTGGAATATTCACAATGCTCTTTTTGTAATTGATAGGGGGCTTCATATGGGGCGGCCGGGATTCGAACCCGGGACCTTCGGGTCCCTCCGGACCCAAAGCTCTTCATCCCCTCGGTCCGCGCTCCAGCCCGCTGGAGCCCGACGCCCTACCTAGCTAGGCTACCGCCCCTATATATCTGTCTCATAAAGAAGGGCTTAAAAAGATTATTTCTCTCAGCCCAAGTCCAAACGATATTATAGAGAGCGTTAGACCTGCTAGGAGGAGCTCGAAGTAATACTCCCCAAAAAACACTGCGAGAAAGAAGAAGAGGAGGGAGACATAGTAGTATGCTAGTATAAGATTCCTCCCAGATTCAACGGGATATAGTGAGAAGTTTATTGAGGGGAGGATATCCAGCATTATTGAAAAAAATAGAATGTTGTAAATGGACACTAAGAGGACGAGAAATGTTGGTATTCCTGTTACATCAAAGTATGACAGCACTGGCAGGAGCAGCACGGTAACAGATACCACAAAGAGAGATTGCTTGTAGGGATTTTTTGGAGATATTTCCTCAATTCTAAAATTCCAGACAAATGTGATGAAGAATAGGGTTGAAAATACTAGAGATATCAGAAAGATTGGAAGAGATCTTGTTAATCTTGTTACAAAAACTAGTAGGATGGTTGTTGAGAGGAGGAAAAGGGAGAGATCCTTTAGATCTTTTGTCTTGTAAAAGAAGGAGATTTCAAAGCTTATTTCAAGAACAACAAACAGCCACCAAAGGGAAAATAGTATTGATATAAGATCTGGGCTTATGAAGAGTTCAAGCAGGGGCATTGAGGAAACAATGGCAATACTTGGGAGGGATGGAAAGCTTCTTTTTATCTTTTCAATCCTTAGTGCTGGTATCAGGAAATAAAATATTAGAAAGCACTCAACCGTCTTTATTCCATAAACTGCAGGGGTATTCCAGAAGAGTAGGTCGAAGAGCTCTAGTAGTGGGAATATAATAAACAAGAACTTCACTTTATACTCGTTTGTGAACCCTCCATAAACCCTTGGCAGGAAATATAGGAGGGAAAATATGGAGACAGGATACACAAAGAATGATAGATATGTTCTTTTTGATACTTCTTTTAAGTAATCTGCAAGCAGGACCATCTTCGGGAACTTCCAGAGTATAATCTCAGAAAAGAACATTAATATGATGGATAAAAGCCCTAGAAAAAGAGATAGTAAAAAGTAATATCTTATGGGTCTTATCTTCATATACTCTACCTTATCCTTAGGAAAATATATAAGCCTTTTTTGATGACTTCTACGTTGTGGTTCCAAGACCATCTGAGGTCTTTGAGAGGTCGGAGGAGTTAGGATGGGGCACCGTATTTCTGGTGCTTACAGCATCTTCCTTCCTCTTCTTTATCACCCTTCTCCTGAGAGGATGGAACATAGCAAACTCTCTTATCGCATTTTTCTCATATTTTCTCTTCCTCATCATTATTTCTCTCCATTATTCCCCCCTCTACTATCTTTTCCTGAGAGACTACATATCCTTGAGGTCCTGCTTTAAGGGGATACTTCTCCTGACATTTCCCCTATTTCTTCTGGGATCCGGCAACCCAGTTTTAACAGCACTATCCTTACTATCCTTCCATATTTCCGTATTTGCAAACATTAGAAAAGTTATCAGAGATGATCTTGAAAGCCTCATTGTAACCTTTTTCCCGTCAACAATCCTAGTTCTCTTTTATTTCCAGATTCTAACGTTCTAACCTACTCCAATTTCTAAGTCCTCTTCCTCCCCCTCCTCCATAATCTCTTCAAAGTTATATATCTTTACGGAATACGGGAAACTTATAAAGGGAGATGTTATTATTGCCTCCCCAACATCCAAAACCTGTATTTCTTTGCTATCTTCTTCTATGTTTTGGGAACTTGATTCTATCAGAGCCTTCCTGTCCTCTTGAGCGGGTGTTCCAAGTATTATCTTCGTGTTCATCTGAGAAAGTATCTCTCTTGGTATTAGGGATGGCATTTGGGTTATTGCGCAAAGACCAACCTTAAACTTCCTCCCTTCCCTCGCAACCCTCTCAAAGATGTTATTTCCTCTTTCTATCACACTCTTCCCAATGAATCTTGGAGCTTCCTCGAAAAGGACCAGAAGATAAGGCATTTCTTCCCACTTCTTTATCTCATTTTGTCTCAAATACTTGTAAAATCTGAAGAGTCTTGAAAGTATTGCCGATGCGAGAATTCTCTCACAGAAGTCCCCTATTGCGGAGGTATCAAGTATTATTATACCCCTTTTCCTTATAAGGTTCTGTATTTCTGCGAAAAGATCGTTCTTAACATCAAAGTCGAAAGGCCCCTCCCCAACAATCCCTTCTTCCGTTTCTATTAAATCAAGAGAAAACATGATCTTTCTCCTCAGTATGTAGAAGGTTGCAGGGTTTCTGAAGTATCTTTTTAACCCTCTAGCAACAGCCTCAGGATTCTTCACAAGAAGTTCTACCCATCCTCCGTACCTCTCGGATTGGAAGGTTGAGGTCATAAGTATTTGCTTCCATTTCCTATACACCATCTCTAGGGCATGCATCTGAGCCTCCGTAAAATCCACAATTCCATAGAAGTCCGAAGGCTCTAGAAGATTTGGATTCACTTTCAGCGTTCCATACCCACCCTCAATCCTAGGGTTTAAAGTGAAGTAAAATACCTTTTCTCTTAAGTAGGAAGGGAGATTCCTCAATCCCTTGAGACCTTCTCCTCCCCAGTACTCTTTGTGAGGATCAAAAACAATTACAGAAATATTTCCCCCATATTCCAATATTCCCTTCAGCAAGACCTTTGCAAGATTTGACTTCCCCTTTCCCGTGGCGGCAGATATCAGGATGTGATGAGATATTACCTTCTCTATCTTTGGTATTCCAACGTCTATCTCTGTAACCTCCGATCCAAACCTTAGTTTTCCTATCTTTATACCATCCCCAACAACCTCTCTCAGATCTTCCCCCCTTGCAAGAAATACCTTTGAGAAGTGGGAGGGAGACCTCCTATATGGGAGGACTTTCTTTCCCCTTATAATCCCTATCTGCCTAGCCTCGGCGATCTTGTAGAACCTCTCGCTTTCTCCAAGGAATCTTAGACCTTCCATTATTTCTCCAGCCATTTCCTCAAGTTCCTTCTCCTCATGCTCCGAAGAAAGTTTGACATCAGTTATCTTGTAGTAAACCCTTCCCTCATCCCCTTCTATATAAACAAAGTCTCCGACACCAACCCTTACACCCTCCTTCAGCCTTATCTTTATCTTCTCAAAGCTTCCACCTATAACAAGTCCTACTTCCATTTCAACCACCAAAGTTCAGTATCCTTATCCTTCTTTCTTTCAGATTTATCAGGGGGACATTGCCAGGTTGTGGCTCGTGACCCAGCATGATTTGGAAGGATGTTGGGGCTTGCCAGGTCGAGGAAACAACGATCTGGGTACCCCTATATTCCCCAACGCTTAGGTAGTGTACATGTCCAAGAACGAGGATGTCGGGGACGATATCTATAAACAGATTGTCCTTCTTGTCTGGTATTTGAAGGGAGGATCCGTAGAAGGGGGCAAGGTGCCTAACTTTCAACATGTACATCCCAACCTTCCAACAGTTCTTGTAGCCCTCAGCTCTAAATGAAGATATCCTATCAATCAATCTATCCATGGAGTATCCGTGATATATTAGTGTTGTCAGACCCCCATCGACAGAGTGTATTTTTACATAGGAAGGGTTTGAGACAAGCACAACCCTGTCTCCCAATCTTTCTCTGAGTGCTTTTGAGAACTCATTTTTTAAGGGTGGCTGTGGTTCCGCTAGCCCAACAGCATCGTGATTTCCGGGGGAAATTATTATTATCTTGTCATCCGGTATTTCCTCCAAAAACTTCGCAGCGTTTTCGTATTGTTCGTATATATCCTCAATCTCAAGTTCTTCCCTTTGATCCGGATATATCCCAATACCATCCACAAGATCCCCTGGAATTATTACATACTTTATCTTTCCAGCAATTTCCCTCGTTTTTTCATCCCCAACTTCCCCCTTTAGAAATCTCAAAAATAAGCTCATTTCATCCTTTTTGACCATCTTTGACCCGAAGTGGAAATCCCCTATAAAACATGCCCAAACATCATCTTCAACAGTCTTTTTTGGTCTTTCTGGTATATCCGGGAATATTATTTCATCCACAAATATTCTATCCCCCCTCTTTGTCCCCCTTATCCCGACCACTATATCCTCAACCAAAAAGTCGACATAATTCCAGCTTTGGCTCCTGTTTGTTATTATCATCTTGATTGTACCTGTAGGATCCTCAAGCGTTATTGAAACAGAGTTCTTGAACTTTACAATCTCAGAGATCAACCCAACCGTCTCTATATTTCCCTCTTTTCTGTAAAGGGACTCTATTGATAGGGGGCTTATCCTACCTCTCAAAATCTCCTTTCCTCTATTGTATCTGTCAATAAAGGTCATGAGGAAGTCCGTAACATCCCTTTTTCTTCCCCTTTCCTCAAAGCTTCTAAGAACTTTAACGCTCGCCTCACTTTCCTTTCTGGATCTCTCATACCTCGATGGCATCTCAACAATGACTTCAACTTTCTTTTTCTCATTTTTGAACTCTTCGTAATGTTCCTTTTTCAGTACCATAACGTCTCTAAATTTCCTTTCACAAAATTCCAGGAACTCCAGAAATTCATTGTCTGGAATATCGAGTAGGGAGGGGTGGATCAAAAAACCTCTCTTCTTGGCTTCTTCAACTTTGTTCATCTCTATCTTCCTCT
>CAZUOK010000042.1:0-1429 GCA_964622145.1 Candidatus Woesearchaeota archaeon
TTTCCATAGTTCTTTAGAATATTGTAAAGATCATCAAAATGTTCTAGGCTAGGCAGAACAATAACAGAATGAGCATATGTGTTTAACTTCACCTCAACAGTTGGTATAAAGTAAATTCCATTGAATTCATAAATTCCTTCAAATCTTTTTAGCTTTTGCTTTAAATTTTCCCTCCACTTTGGATGAAGAGCATCTCCAGTTCCCAAAACATTCAATCCTTTTAATTTTGCAAACTTTGCAAGCCCTTCCAAAGTACACTCCTTCAAAGCTCCAGGATAGTAAAAAGAATGAATGTGGAGATCAACTCTTAGCAAGATAACCACCAGATTCTTCAAATTCTTTTACTTTACTGTATACGACATTCCAAACATCTATAAACTTCTTCTATTGATCTTGTTGCATCTATAATGATAATTCTTTCTGGATATCTTCTAGCTTGAAATAGGTAACCTTGTCTTACTTTTTCATGAAAAGATATGGCTTCTCTTTCAAATCTGTGTTTCTTTCCTTTAATCCTGACTAGGGCAATTTCGGCTGGAGCATCATTATATCTCTCTCCTATAACTATGTAACCTTCTTGAAGATAAGGAATAAAGTAATCTACGATATTTTGTCTTCTTGCAGCTAATATTAAAAGCATCTCAGCTATTGGATCCACCTTTACATCTCTTTCTATATGTATTTTTCTTAATTCCTTCGCAAGCCAAGAAGCCTTTTGATCCTCAACAATTACTACTTTATATCCAAGCTTTTCAAGATCCTTTTTTAACATTCTTGCTATTGTGGATTTTTCTAGCTCCATGTAAATCAGAAGAAAAGAGAATAAAAAGAGGTTTTTCATATTTTTTTCTAAGGCATTTAACTAACTTTTCAAGATTCATATGAACCACTCCAATTTTGGTTGTAACAATTTTTCTATTTTCTCAAGGCTACTCTTTATTTTGTAAACGTTAACTCCTACAAAGGGAATTTTAATGTTGTTTTTTTCAAGAGCCTTTTTTAGTTCCTCCATATATACTCCCATTCCCTTCACAAGCTTTCCTTCCCATAAGTACTCAACTGCACAAGAGGGAGAGTATTCCATTCCAAGAATGGCTACAACTTCATATCCATTTTTTCTAAGATTTTTAATAGAATCAACAACCTCTTCAGCAATCTCCCTACATATTTTTCTATATTCCTCATTATCATAATGAGATTTGCCTGCTGGCTTTCTAATAAGACCTTCATATTTTAATTCTGGACATGGCATTTGAATGATGTTTACATTGTACTTTTGAAAGAGATCTACTATCGGATTCACTATTGCTGGATAAACTTTTACTATTCCTTGAGCTCTAACAGCTTGAGCCAAGAGGCAAAAGGGTACAAAAACAAATTTTCTGCTTCTTTTCATGGATTGAATATTCAGTGCGAAATCTATGTAAAC
>CAZUOK010000042.1:1439-5906 GCA_964622145.1 Candidatus Woesearchaeota archaeon
TACGAATATAATCAACTAGCAAATTTTTAATAAATTAACAGGTAAATTCCAATTCCTACAAGAGCAATTCCCAAAAAAAGCTGAAGATTTCTAAGTAACCCAACTTATTATCAGCAAAATTCCCATAAAAATTAAAGCCTTAGGATTCATAAGAAACATTCTTTATCACCACCTTTAGACTTGTTCTCTTAATAAATACAACAACTTTAATCTCATACAAAGCCTTCTCAACATCTATCTTGAGTTTTCTATCAGAATCTATCTCTCTCAGCTATTATCTCTATTTTCTTCAAAAATTTATCTAATCATTCTTCAATATCTTGTAACCTTATCTACATTCAAATTCAGAACCATCCCACTAACATTCCGATTCCAAGCAGGAGGATTATCAGGCCAGCTACTAGGTGTATTCTCCTTATATTTCTGTCCCTCCACTCCTTCACGTCGGTAACCTTTGCTATCCCAAGGTAGACTGATAGCGTTATCCCGACCATCGGAAGCACAAAGATAATATTGTAAAGGACTAGCCAGGGGACTGTTTCTAGTAGTTCAAGGAAGGATAGTATCCCTCCAGCAATAACGTAGGGACCTATTGTACAGGGTAACAAGAATATTGTAACAAACGCTCCAAGGAAGAATGCTCCTGTAGGTGATGTTATCTTTGAAATTATTTCTTTTACCTTTGGTCTCCAGCTCATTGGCATTTCTGTCAAGATTCCTCCAGGTCTATAAAAGAAAAAGTCTTTTATGTTTAGGATTCCGAGTATTATTGCAAACACTGCAAGTATCTTGTACAAAAGAAGCCTTACTTTTGTTAATGCCTGAACAATCTGGAAAAACTTCACTATAATAATACCATAGAAGAAGTATATGATAAAAACAGCAAATGTGAAGGAAAGACCTGCTAGTAGGATATTCCTTTTGTTTTCGGGATTGTACGTCATTATCGATATAAGCATCAGTGTTAGAACTGCAAGAGCACATGGATTTATGGAATCTGCAGCCGCCAATGAGATTATCTTTGGGATTGTAAGTTCTTTTTTTATCTTGAACTCCCCAACTGAAGTAGGTGTCTCATTTTTGCTTTCTCCTTCCTCAACAGGACTTCTTAGATAGGGTTCTCCATTCCATGCCAGCACCCAACCATCTACCTTCACACTGTTCTCAAAATGGACGGATCCCCCAGAGTAAGGAACATCGATAGGTCCATTGTATGTGTAGTTTATCCCCTTCAGAAGCTCCGAAATGTTTTCTGTTGTAATAAATTCTTTGGCAATATTTCCGCTTCCTGTTCTTCCCGAGATTTCTTTTATGGCGATCCTATTGTTTCTCCAAATCTTTGGATAAAGTGGCAGTGAATCCAAGTTCAAATCTTCAAAAGATATCAAATGGTCAAGGATTGGGCATGGATTTTCAGACAAGGATGCTAGTTTTTGTTCCAGTTTGTTAAGGATTGTAATATCTCCTATTATGTAGCTGTTGTTGGAGAATATTATCAGAGGAACTCCAGCAGGCGTCCCATACAATTGGGAATAGTAAAGGATCATCTGAGCATTATCCCTTGTTTGGTATATCTCATACTCTATAATAACAAAGTTGGGGTGTTTTTGAAGCACCTCCTTGAATATAAATGGATCCGTTTTTGCACAGTGAGGGCATCCTATTCCTGTAAAGTATACGGAGCAAACGTATGAGTATGCTAGTGGTAACAGCATTGCTACTACAAGCATCCACCTCATAATGGTACCATTGTATGGAACAGTATATAAACTTTGGTTTCAAAATTTGGAACATGGAAAGAAGGGTTATACTTGCAATAATTTTGTTGTCCCTATTTACATTGACTGTTTCCGTCCTAACACTATATCTACATCTCTACCTCAAGGCTTCCTACTGTCCATTTCCTCTAGAAATCTCCTTGCCAATACTATCCTCTCTTGGGATCTTGATAGGTTCTATTGTTTATTATATATATTCATCCCAAGAGGTCTCCGGAGGCATGGAATGGAAGATAATCTTAAAGCTGCTTGGAGAGAGGGAGAGAAAGATAATAAAAATACTTCGGGAAAGGAAAAAGATTAGGTATTCTGAGCTCCAGAGATTGACTGGAATACCAAAGTCAACATTCAATAGGATTGTAAAAAGATTGGAAGAAGTGGGTATAATAAAGAGTGAGAGGGAAGGTAGAGTGACCTGGATAAGGATAACGATTTGAAATCTAAAGCTTTGTCTCAACCCTTACAAAATCTCCAAAGAGCTTGAGTTTGTATCCAACTTTGATCTTAGTTGGATACTTTACCTCCCACTTCTTACCAGTTCTCCTTGACAAGTATTCCGAAAACTTCCTTATGAACTCAGAGGCATCAGATATCCCAAATCCTCTAAAGCCCCTTCTAGAGTAAACTCCAGATAGTAAGACAATTCTTCTCTCCCAAGGATTTATCCCAATACCAAACCTTGATACTATCTTCATTTTTCCCTCCACCTTCCCAAAGACGAGAACAATTCCGTAGACAATCTTTGAGAAGCCAAGATCAATGTAAGGGCTCAGTATCCCCTCCAAAACGCACTCCGAGTTTTCTTCTCCTTCCACAATGTCCACACAAGAATAACAAATATGGGTTGATGCTATTTGATGTGGAATCGCCAGTTTATTCCATAGGACAAGATATCTACCAATCCAGCAAGAGTATCTTTTGATTTCATTCCAGTATGGGATCTCTTTTCCTTTTTCATCAATCTTTCTTATAATATGTCTAATCTTCCCAATATTACAGAGCTCTCTAACCTTTTTCCAATAGGATTTTGCCAGTATTTTCATGATCTCTCCCCTAACTTCCACAGAGTCCATAGCTCTCTCTGGAAGCCCTCTATACCATTCGGATATAGTTTGAAGGAGGATCTCTCTATAGTACTTATCTTCATTCAGGAATTTCTTCAGTTTATCCAAATCCCTTTTCTGTATAAGCTTTGTGGGCAATCTTTTCTTGGATAGTTCATCCCAATAACCCCTAAGATTCTCTATTGTCTCGAAGAACTTCTTTATTGGCATCTTTTTCACCATTCTAAACAAATTCTCCTTCATATTCTCTGTAGACCATCTAGAAAGGAAATTCAAACACTCCGCCAGCCTCTCAACAATCTTCAAAACATTTTTGTTCTCTATTTCATTGACAGAGTTGTATCTTTTCTTGTATATCCCTCCAACCCTCTTTAAGAATTCTACAATCCATTTCTCCCCCCAAAATTCTAAAGAGTCCTTTGTGTAAGTGAGAAGAAGAGATTCCAATACCCCATATTTTTCTCTAAATTTGCTGTACTCTCTAGCAAGGGAGAGAGGGATTTGAAGGGCCAGTATTTCCTCAAGGATGTCTTTCTTTATACCCTCCTCCAAAAGTCTCTTTAAACTACCGCAGTCTCTCCCAACTTCCGAAATCCCCTCCACGAAGTTCTTACAGAGGATGCAAAGCGAGGAGGGGATGTAATTGGATCTCGGTATATTTAGAGGACCTTTCTCGAAATTATTACAGTGAAGAGCTCCTATATCCTTCTTGGAGATTTCCTTTATATATTCTTTCTTTGCACCATATTCTCTTATTAGTCTATCCACTGCGAAGAGATTCTTCCTCCCAATTTCCTTTATCCCAGCCTCCAATATGGATTCTACTGTTCTCTTGGCTGGGAGTTCAACGAGAAAGAGAACCTCTTTTCCATCAGCATCCCCTATCTTCTCAAGTATGGACTCCAGCTTCTCCAAATCTATATTTCTAAAGCAATTTAAAGTCCCTTTGCCATTGTAGACTGCTGTTTCAAAGAGATTTCTCAAAACAACTTTTGGATCTAGCAACTTAACAGAATCTCCAAAGAGATCGATAATATCTAGAAGTATTTTGAGATCTTCCTCATTCAGGACATCTTTATCAAGAAATGCCAATATCTTTCTAACTTTCTCAAAGAATTCTTCTAAGGACCTTTCGGCCTTAGAGAGATATCTCCAAAGATCCCTGAATGAAACCTTCTCCTCTCTTCCACAAATCGTTCTTACCCTGAAAACCCCCTTCTCATACCTCACTTCTACCGGAATATTCTCCACAGAAAAGTAGTCACAAACCTCTTTAAAAAAGTATCCCCCAAGAGTGATTATAAAATCCAAAACCTTTATCAATTGTTTTTCACTAAATAGCCTTTGACTGATGAATCTTCGTTGCACTGAATTTATGATGAAGATCCAAAGTGCTGACTTCCCTTTAAAGCTTTAAGAAACCTTTCTCTCCATCTCCTAAATATCTCCTCTTCATCTATCTCTCCAATCTCTTCTCTAACTTCGTCCACAACATTTGAGAATATGTCATTTGATAACACAACGTAATCCGCTTCAAGGATTTCCTTGTTTCCTGTTTTTTTGCTTATATTAATGATCTCCTCAAATACCCTCTTTCTAAGCAATACGTTATTCCATATCTTGTC
>CAZUOK010000043.1:0-5784 GCA_964622145.1 Candidatus Woesearchaeota archaeon
GCCCAAACACCCCACTTGCGGATAGCATGTCCAGGACGACCGCATTCTTTGGAAGTATTCTTCTGAGTACAAATATGGAAACGTCCCTATCGAATTTCTTCCTTGGATTGTAGAAGACCGGCAAGCTCTTCGAAACCTTTCCCTCAAATACCTTTATCTTTACTTTCCCCTCAATCAACTAGACCCCTCTCTTGTTATCTTCTCAAGAAGCTCCACTTTCCTAAATTCCAAAAACTTTACAGGGAATATCTTATGAACTTCACTCTTCAGAGAATTTTGTATCGTCCCATTTATCAGATCCAATACAAACTTTTCAAATTCGTATTCTTTCGCCTTCTTCTCAACCCATTCCCAAACTTTCTTCCTTATAGCCTTTCTTTGATTATATTTTGCTCTGTGCTGAGTTATGACAACAACCTTTACCCTGGCCTTCTTCCCATCCTTAAACTCAACATCCCTTATTGCCTCAACCTTTGAAGTTCTCCTTCTGACAAGACTCCTAACGTACTCCTCCATCAATCTGTATCCCTTTATCTTTGTGTAGCATGTCCCTCCCTTCACATCGTATATCTGAAACTCTATGAACACATGATTCTTTGAGAAGTCTCCATTTATGAATGGCATGTTCAGTTCCAATGTCCTCCCAATGGTTTGTTCTGGTGTGTAGGCGGGAGTTTCTCCCAGTTCAACAGAATTGAATATCTCTGGAGCAACTATCTTAAACCACTGCTTCTTTCCTTTCTTTGGTTTTACCATATCCACTTGGGTTGGGAGTTCCTTTTATAAAATTTGTTCCATACTTTTATATGATACCCAGACATAACAACACCTAAGCCGGCCTAGAGGGTCCCGAGGGGAGAGGGGAATTCCTTCGATGATCCAGGGTCAGTTGGGCCGGCTACAAAAATAAATACAAGGGGTGATGGGTTATGGGTAAGGTGGCACCTGTTGTTACAAAGTACGTAATTCACGCTCAATTTGAGGCAAATGGGATTGTAGAGAAGCCCGACGTTATAGGGGCAATATTTGGGCAAACAGAGGGACTGCTTGGGCCAGATCTAGATTTGAGGGAGCTGCAAAGAAGCGGGAGGATAGGGAGAATAGAGGTTACACTAGAACACAGAGGGGACAAGACCGTAGGGAAGATAACTGTACCTTCCTCTGTTGACATGGCGGAGACTGCACTGATAGCAGCAGCCCTCGAGACCATACAGAGGATAGGTCCATCGAGTGCAAGGGTTAGGGTGATAAAGGTTGAGGATGTCAGGGAGGAAAAAAGGAAGTATGTTATAGAGAGGGCAAAAGAGCTTTTGAGACAATTGATCCACAGTTCCTTACCAGATTCAAACGAATTGACAGAGAGATTGAGGCAGGAAGTAAGAACGATGGAACTAATAGAATATGGTCCTGAGAAGTTGCCCGCAGGCCCAGGGATATTTGATTCGGATGAGATTATAATCGTTGAAGGGAGAGCAGATGTGATAAACTTGTTAAGACATGGCTTCTACAACGTCATTGGAATGAACGGAACAAGGGTCCCAAACACAATCGTCGAATTGACAAAGAAGAAGACAGCTATAGCTTTTGTGGATGGGGATAGGGGAGGAGAGCTGATACTAAGAGAATTACTTGAGAAGGCGGACATAGATTTCATAGCGAAAGCTCCGGAAGGGAAGGAGGTGGAAGAACTCACTAGGAAAGAAATCCTAAAGGCTTTGAGATCCAAAATGCCTGTAGAAGCGTTTAAACATGAAGGAAGACATGTTGACGATGAGATTTCAAGGAAGCTCGAGAAATTTTACAGGAGAATTGAGGGGAGGAACAAGGCGATAATACTGGATGAAAACCTAAATGTTTTAGGAGAGATAGAGGTAAAGGAGCTTCCATCAGTCTTGGATGAGGTAAATGCTTATGCTGTTGTTATGGATGGAGAACTCGATGAGAGATTGGCAAGAATCATTGAGGAATCGGATGTACAATATGTCTATTGCACGAGGACAAGAGGGAGTTTGAATCCAAGGTTTGTCCTGATAACAAAGGGATGAGGAATGAGGATATTGCTGGTTTTCCTCCTTATTTCCACTGTGTTTTCTCAATACTTGATAGTGAAGAGAGGTATCCCAAAGATATTGAAGGTGTATTCCCCACCAGCCTATGTTGAGAACCCATATAGTGTAAAGGTCTTTGTTCTAAACAATGGGACTGGAGACCTTGTGATATACTCTTACCACATCGATGATGGGGTCCACAACTGGACATCTGAGCAAAGAGAAATAATTATACCACCAGGGTATCTCGGAATATTGGAAGCAAGGACGAACATCAGTTGTGAGGACTTTGGGGAATCCTTTTTACCTGTAATAAACATAAGCACATCTGGTGGGAAGGTCTCTGGGAAGGGTCAAACCTTCTTCGTAGAGAGCCCAATAGAGATTGTTTATCCTTTAGCTATTGCTGGGCAGGTGGGATCTTCGAAGAGAAAGATCATAACATTCATAAACAAAGGGGAGAGGAGTGTGGACCTAATACCTGTATTGAGGTATCCAACAGACAAGATGTTTGTGATAGTACTCTCAAACAATTACACCGTACCACCAGGAATAAAGAACTTTTACATCGACGTAGTTCCGTATTATTCTGGATACCTTGGAGAGGTAAACATATCCTTCCCCCTAAACTGTTCCTACCTGATATCTCCCACAGAACTTTTTATTAAAGTGAAGGGAATATACGAGGAGGAGCTTGGGAGAAGGGTTCTTCTAGCCCCAGAAGTCAATATGTTATCTTTTCTAATATTCTTTGTAATATCCTTAATAATTGGGCGGGCAGCCGGGATTTGACCCCCAGCTCTAGGGGTTTTTCCACGGAAGCCTCTTGTCCCAGTGGTCCCACAAGCAGGGTCTGGATGATGTCTGAGCTGCTCCCTTCCAGGCCTGACCCAGACACCACCCAGACCCTCCTGTGGGGCTGGAACTCATCGAGGCCTCCGTGGGCCCCTAGAGCTGGGGATCTTATCCCCGGCATGCGGCTCGGCTTCGCCTGCCGATGGCGGGGGTCGGCGACCTCCCCCACCTGCCCGCCCAGTTGTAATTATTACTGGAGAAACCTATAAACCTTTCCTAATACTTAGACTCCCATTCCCATCGAATGTCACATTTATAAATGCCCTTCCATCCTTGAAGAATAAGACAGGATACTTTCCAGCCAGCCCATTTCTTAAAGAAATTTCATATTTTCCATTTCCTATGATAACAAATTCTTTCAGAAGCCTAAGATTATCTCCATCCTTTATCTTTCTATAGTAAATCTTCCCATCCACCTTTATTCCAATATATTTCACAGGTATCGTTAGTGTTATTTTACTCTTATTTGCCTCTATCCTTATCTTCCCATCCTCCCTAAATATTTTAACGCTTTTATCCTTTGTAACGCAAGTACTATCGTAACATTTTATTTCGGATGGCAGTATTATCTCTATTTCAGAAATCTTTACCTTATTTTCCCTTTTTCCCTTGTAGAGGAAAGGTACGAGTAGAAGGAGGAGGAATAGGAGGAGGTATTTCTTTTTCATTCCCTTCTCCCCCCAAGAAGCTCTTCAAAAGCCCTTTCAATGTCCTCTCTCTTTATTATCTTCCTCCTAGAACTCTTTGTTATCTCCCAAGATTTCTTACTCAAAAGAGAAATGAACTCTATGATCTTCTTGTGTATCTCCTCCTTTGCATCCCTACTTATCCTAACCCCCTTTGTGTTAAGACTTTCCTTAAACATCCTTATTATAGGAGATACTGGAAGTGATCTTCCCACAATGGCAGGTTGGACTTCTTAGTTTAAAAATTATATTTAAACCATTGGGTGGTAAAGAAATCTTAATAACTTTATTTATTGTTAGAAAGAAGCATGAGGGGACAAGGACTACCAATTTCTGTCATCATTGGAATAGCCCTTGGGATGATAGTCCTCATCGTCCTTGGGGGGATACTGATAAGGGGAGGAGGGACCTTTGCTAGGTCAACCCAACAAAGCTATGCGATACAGGAGTGTAGATCCCTTTGTAATAACCTCAAGAGCTGGGCTATGAATTTAGAGTACTCTTATGTTCATGGAATAACTTCCTGGGAGCTTGATATCCTCAGACTTCTATTCAATAAATGCATAAACAAGCCAAACCCTTCTCTAACAAACTGTCCTGTCGAAACAGCGGATGGATATATTTGTGATATCTACGCAATGAACAGCACTTGTGATAGTAGCGTTACGGAGTATCCCATAGCGTCCCCCGAGAGGATGGCTTACTTGGATTCTTGTAAGACATTCCCAAGCGAATGTGGGGCAGGAGGATGTGTAGGATTGTACTTGTACTGTAGGTGATGGGAATGAGGGGAATAGAGATATCCATAAATACCGTGGTTATACTAATCGTAGCACTGCTGGCACTTGTCGTTGGTATGACGATAATACTGAGAACCTGGGGAAGATTCAGCGGAGCAGCAGGAGCACAGTACTCTGTCAGTGAATGCCAAAGCCTTTGTGCATCCATACAGAACCAACTTGTTGGAGAAGTATTTGAAGATTGTACAGACGTTAATGCAACAATAAAAAGTCTAAGTGTCTATCAAATGTTTGATTCTTCCTGTAGAGGGGTTTACGTCTGCAAGGTGGAAGTCCTACTGAGTAATGGGACAAGGGTTAGATGTATCATCTAGTGACAAAATATTATAAAGGATTAGGGTTAGAACTGGAATCATGGAAGAGGAAAAAAAGGAGTTCAGATTGGAGGATCTTCCAGGTGTGGGTCCAAAAACCCTTCAAAAACTAAAAGATTCTGGTTATGATAGCTTGGCTGCTATTGCGGTTTCAAATCCCATACAATTATCCGAGATAACGGGCTTGAGTGAGACAATGGCACAAAAGATAATAAACGCTGCAAGGGAGATGCTTGGATTTGACTTTGTGACAGCGTTGGAAGTCTTTGAAAGTAGAAAAGAGATTGAGAAAATAACAACAGGGAGCAAGGCTTTGGATTCTTTATTGGGAGGGGGGGTTGAGGTAAGGGCAATAACAGAGGCTTACGGACCTTACGGATCCGGGAAGACACAGCTTGGATTTCAACTTTGTGTAAACGTCCAATTACCAAAGGAAAAAGGTGGATTGGAGGGTCAAGCCATATTTATAGATACGGAAAACACTTTTAGGCCAGAAAGGGTAGCAATGATGGCTGAAGCAAAGGGATTGGACCCAAAGGAAGTTCTTAAGAATATCTTTGTTGCCAGAGCACTGTCAACAGATCATCAGATGCTTCTTGTGAAGAAGATACCTGAGATTGTTAAGAGGTATAATCTAAATCTAAGATTAATAGTTGTAGACTCCCTAACCTCTCTTTTCAGGGCCGAATATCTTGGAAGAGGGATGCTTGCAGAAAGACAGCAAAAGCTAAACGAACACATACACGATTTGTTAAGAATGGCTGAACTTTACAATGCAGCTGTCTACGTAACAAACCAGGTCATGGCAAAGCCCGATGTATTCTTTGGTGATGCAACAGCACCAATAGGAGGGCATATACTTGGGCATGCAAGCACGTATAGGGTTTATCTAAGGAAGGGGAAGGGGGAAAAGAGAATTGCGAGAATTGTTGACTCTCCAAACCTTCCGGAAAGGGAGGTAGTATTTGCAATAACAGACAGGGGAATTGAGGATATTTGATCCTGATATTATGCCCTTACATTCTCTTTATAATATTCCTTAATATCTTCCAAAATATTGAGAAGGGCGGGGGTTGACTCC
>CAZUOK010000044.1:0-5625 GCA_964622145.1 Candidatus Woesearchaeota archaeon
CCACCCAATCCGGAGGATCGTACGCGATGAAACATCTCATAAGCCTTTTGATCTATGAAAACTTTATTAAAAGTGTGGAAGAGTATTCTAGAGATGAAGGGGCAATTCTTCATAATAGCAACATTTCTCTTGATCCTTTCTCTTTCAACAGTCCTTCAAATGCTTTACCACTTTCCAAGATTTGATTTTCAAATAGAAAGGGTGTTTTTCTTTTCTGGGATGAGATACCTACCAAGGAAGGTTTCTACAAGCTGCTTTGAATTGGAAATATACAATTTTAGGAAGGAATACGAAGGCCCACTAATAATAGAATTGAAGAACTATTTTCCGCTGAACTCAAAGGACTCCTTCACAATCATCCTTGACAAGCCATATCTGATAGTATTCTCCAGGTTCAAGGTTGGGGAATCCAAGATCTTTAGGTGCGATAAAGAAAGAGAGATGAGATTTTTTGGAAGGGGGGACTGTATAGAGACCAGGAATTACTCCATTTGCAAGGGCTATCTAGATCTTGGTTCTGGAAAGTTATCCTTCGATTTTGATTTGAAAGACTGGGGAGATGTTTACATTGGGTTCGATGGAGGGGTTTTCTTACCGAATTCCATTCTAATATTCTCGATAAAAAATTTGACAGTAACAGGCTTTAATTACACAAAATTAAGTGACGGTTACTACTTTTACAACCAAAACGATCACTTCTATCTAATAGGGAAGGTGGATAGAATTGGAGATAATTTTAGGGTAGTAAAGGGGATAATATTCTTTGGTGACCTAGATTCCGCAAGGATGGCATATTATCAAGACTTCTACCTAAAGGATTTGAGGATATCTTATGGATCCGTTGAGGATAAGACTATTTGTTATGAGAATGGGATAGAATGTAGGAATTACAGGGAAAGGGAATACCCTGGATACCTTGAGTGCTATAAGGATTCAAAGTATTACAACTTCATCACAAGGATATCGAATAAGACCATTGGATGGGGAGAGTACTGTTACTCTTTGAGGGGGATTGAGGGAGCAAGTGAGTATTCTCCTCTTTGGGCTGGAAGGATTGGGAAGAAATACAAGGTGAGGGTTTTTGATAAAGAGTACATTTTTACTTCGTGCGAAAAGATTCCATGGGAATGGTACTCTGGAAGGTATCTAAAGGGTGCAAATCCTTATGTAGACCTTGGAAATGTTTCCGGGGACTTCAAGATAACTGTGAACTCAACGGAAGATTTCTGGATAAACATAAGCTCTGGAGTTTACTACATGCTGTATCCCGAAACTAGGAAGTACAATTCTTCTGAGAGATTCTTCGAGTACAATGCGAAATTCCTTGTAAATTCCAGTGTAAATGACCTAAAGATTCCATCTTACTCAATCTTATCCGGGACTGTGAACAACTTAAAGAGATTCTACTCGAGGGGACCGACAAAGGTGAAGTGTGCCTACTGTAATGTCAAGGTGTATAATGGTCCTATAGAGATGTATGATGAAATTGTAAGTGAAAAAACGTACTATTTGAATGGAAGTTATGTTGTTTGCAATCCATCATGCAATGTAACATCAGATTTTATAACATTCTTCAACGAATACACATTTTGTCCTCCCCATCCAAAGATTCTTTTAAGATCTATTTATTTGTTAAACTCTTCCTTCGATTACACATTAAACATTTCAGATTCTCCTTTCAGTATATCTGGGGTAAGGATCTGCATTGATGGCTCCTGCAGTTCTCATGTGTACAGAGGGGCAGACATTTACTTCTTCAGCATATCGAACTGTACTGGAGTAATACTTTGTGGAGATGGTTATATTCACTGTCCTGGAATCCATAACATAAACTTCTCTGAGATACCATTGGAGTTTGAAGATTCCTTAAAGTTTGACAAGAAATTCTTGATTAGGGGGAAGATTTCAAAAATATCTCAGAGTAACTATAAATTTAAGGATTATCTCGAAATATTTTTCTACAACTCAGCCTGTTTTTCTATCTCCGTTGATCAAAACTCTTATGAAATCCTTGGAAGAAACTTCATCCTTAGATGATGTTTTGGGTATGCTACGATGGTAGAAGGTATTGTGGATTCAATATCCAACCAAATGTAAGGACGATTGAGGGAGAAATAATAAAAGTATTGAAGGAGCTTGGGTATATAAGGGGTAGAAAAGAAAATCTTTGGAAATATTGCAGCAGAACGGATGCTGGTGTAAGTGCTTTGATGAATATAATCTCCTTCATTCCGGAAAGGGATGTTGATCTTGATGAAATAAACAGAAACCTTGATAACATTTGGTTTGTTGCGAAGTGTGAGAAGGAGTTCAGTAGAGAAATGGTTGAGTGGAAGTGGTACAAGTATTTCTTACCTTACGAAGGCCAGGATGTTGATGGTATGAAGGAAGCTTCTAAATTGTTTGTTGGAAAAAAGGATTTCTGGGCATTTTCAAAACTTTATAGAGAAGATCAGAATACCGTTAGGGAAGTCATTGAAGTTTTTGTTAGGTTCTGGAAGGGATTTGTTGTTGTTGATGTGATTGGAAGATCCTTTCTTTGGCAGATGGTTAGGAGGATTGTTGGGGCACTTGACCTTTTAGGTAGGGGGAAGATTGGATTTGAAGACATTGAAAGGGCTTTTGAGGAGAGAAATAGGAAGTTTCCTCCAGCCGATCCAAGGAATCTGTTCCTTTGGTTCATAAAATTGAAGGGAAGAGTAAAGTGGGAGATTGGATCGAGGAAGAATATTTTTTAAGGAACTTTTCCTTTATGCAATCATGTCCATTGAGGGGATCCTTATCAAAGAGATCTCTGGTTTTATTGTAATCCCAGGAGATTACGATGAGAAAAGGTACTACAGGTTTCTGAAGTATTTGGAAGATAGGTTTGGGGTAGATGCCAAGAAGTTGGATGAAAATTCTGTAATATTGGAGGATACAAAGGTTGAGGAGTTCTTGTTTTATAGAGAAGACTTGAAGAATGAGAAGATAAAGAATATTATTGATGAGTACGAATCAATGGATCAGAGATATAACCTGTACATCAAAAATTTGATAGATAATAGGAGATTTCTTGTGGAGAAGTTTTTCCTAAAGGTTGGTAGATACATTCTCAACAAAGAAGATATTTATGTGCTCTTGTTGTTTAAACACAAGCCAGCATCACTCGATATCTTTGAGGATAATAGGATTGTTGAAAGGGTCTTTGAGAGGGGGTTTTCTTATGGACTTTCCTTCCCAAAGTATTCGAATTTGATAGTAGTTTATGTAGGGGGTTTTGAGGAGGCTGTCAACGTTTTACTGCACGAATTGGGACACTTGTTTGGATTGGAGGATCACAAAGAAGACAAGGAATGTATCATGAGTCCTGGGATTTTTGTAAAAAAATGTCAACACCTTCTGTAAAGAGTGCAAGGAGTATCTAAAAAGATTTTTAGAAGGAAGATCAGGAGATCCTTATGAAGCTTCGTCCAAAGAATCTAAAAAGGATAGCAAGAGAGAGGATTGAAATACTGTTTAAGCTCGCTCAAGAGGAAAAGGAGAAGGAACTTAGGGATAGATATGCTGAGCTCATATTGAGAATTGCAAAGAAGGTTAGAATGAAGTTGCCAAGGAAAATAAGGAGGAGGATTTGCAAGTATTGCCATTCTTTTTTGATTCCTGGAGTAAATCTAAGAGTTAGGACTTGGAGGGGGAAAGTTGTTTACTATTGTCTTGAGTGCAAGCACTACATGAGATTTCCATTCTTGAGGGAGAGAAAGATTAAAAAGAGGAGAAAGGTTGGGGTTTGTTGTGGAGGAGTGGAGGAAGTGGCTTGAGGATGCGAAGTATGATCTGGAGACAGCAAAAGAGAGTTTGAAACTTGGTAGATACAACTGGGCATGTTTTCAAGCCCAACAGGCTGCTGAGAAGGCATTGAAGGCTGTTTTGATAAAGCATGGGAAAGTAGGTATTCTCACACATTCTATAAGGGATTTAATAAGGGAGTGCTCCAAATATATAGAAGATCTAATTGAATTGCAAGGGGAGTCTCTTTTCCTGGATGCTGTCTACGTGGCATCCAGGTATCCAAATGGAATTGTCTCAGATTTACCTCCTTCAAAGTATTTCTCAAAGGAGGATGCGGAGCTATGCATAAGGTTGTCAGAATCGATATTGAAAAGAGTGATGAAATACTTAGAGAAATAAAGGAATTTGCGAGGAAGCTAAAGGATATGGGGGCAAAAGAAGTCTATTTATTTGGATCTTTCGCAAGAGGAGATTTTAAAGAGAGCTCTGACATAGACCTTTTGATAATATGGGATCTGGACATGAAACCTTTAGAAAGGATTGTTTACGTGATGAGCTTAACGGATTTACCGGTGGAACCTATTGTCTTAACTACAGAAGAGTTCGAAAAGGCCAAAAATCTGAGTTTCTACAAAAGTATTCTGAAGTATGCGAAGCGCTTATAGAAGTAGCCGCTATAAAACAATATTATAGTAAGGGTACACCAAACTTTAGGAGTTCTGATCTCGAAGTAGCATTAAGTTTTGTTGAACGGACTTTCTATGTACATCACAAAGGAGAAATGATGGAAAAAGTAAGAGATAGGAAGATTGTTCTTTACTTCTAACCTCTTTTATTTTCAAGTTTCATAAGGAGATCTCCTTCTAGCGATATAACTTCAATCTCTTTCATCTTCCTAGCTATTGGACCCTTTCTAATTCCCTCTCTTGGATCCCTCCCTCCGCATAAATCTCCAAAGGCTGGTAACACTATAACCTCCTTCTCATCAAAGAAACCCCTAATAAATACTTTTTCACTCTTTACCCCCATCTTAAAGATGGGATGGACGTGTCCTATTATGATCCTCTTAACATCAATCTCTGGAGGTATTCTCTTATGGCCGTGTATTATTAAGGTATTTCCCTCAACAAAAAATGGGACAACAGTCCTTCCAATAAGGAGTTTTTGTATCTTTCCGTCGTGATTTCCCTTCACAATTATCACTTCATCAAAGATATCCTCCAAATAATTCACAAAGTCGAGGACATGCTTTATTTCTTTTTGATCTATTTTTAGTATATTGTGCTTTAAATCTCCATTAACTATTATCCTTTTGGCCTTCTTTTCCATCTTTGATATTTTTTCAACCTTTTTCATTAGATGTTCAGTTTGCCAAGGAAGATATATTCCTTTTGCAGAGTATTCAAGCTCTATACCTATGTGAAGATCCGCAATGACAATTGAATTCCCTACCTTTAGATATTCCATCCAATGGGGCTTCGAATAAATTTTATAAAAATGTAATGGCTGAAAAATTCCTGGGGCCCGTAGCCTAGCCAGGAAGGGCGACGGCCTTCTAAGCCGTAGGTCCCGGGTTCAAATCCCGGCGGGCCCATTTAAGAATTAAGAACAAAAATTCTGATAGAATTCTTTGTGATCTCTGGTGCTTTATTATAAAAAATTTTAAAAAACTATCGACAAAAACTTTATATATTATTAGTTTTCTAATATATTGGCGAGGGCCGGGCAACAGGGGGCGGTCCAGGCCCTGTTAGGGAACCCCTAGCAGGGTCCAGGCCCTGTTAGGGAACCCCTAGCAGGGTCCAGGCCCTGTTAGGGAACCCCTAGCAGGGTCCAGGCCCTGTTAGGGAACCC
>CAZUOK010000045.1:0-5567 GCA_964622145.1 Candidatus Woesearchaeota archaeon
GAAAAGGTCCAGGGACACTTTATAAATTATCGTAAAGGTATTGTGAACAATATCGTAAATTTCAAACGGGGTGTATTGTCTGATACTTCCTCTCCAGCTTCCTCCATCTCGCCTTCCTCCTTATCTTATTATACGCTGTGGAGTGTTTCCTACCCGAAAGTATTTCTTCCACAGCTTCTGCCGCTATGCTAACGTCCTCTGGAAATCCTAGAATGTAAACTATCCTATCCGTAACTATTATCTTTGTGTTTGTCATTTCCTCGATTGTTCTCTTCGCAGAACCTTCTCTTCCAACAATTCTTCCTATTATTCTCCTCTTATGGCTTTTCTTCTTTCCGGAGTACATTTCTACATCTATTTCCCTAATTATGTAATCTTCTGTGACAATCTTCAGAGCATCTTCGAGGGGGAATCCAGCATTTATGGCCTTTATAAAATCTTCAAAGAGAGATATAGTCAAACTGTTCTCTCCCTCCGCCTCCACAAATCTGTCTCCAAAGTTTATCCTTATCTTCAATCTTTTCTCAACAATATCCTTAACCCTCTTTATCTCTTTCAACCTCTCTTTTGACACCACATCTTCCCTAACCAACATATTCCAGCACCTTCTCATAAAATTCCTCTTCATCTCCTACCTCCACACCCAATCCCCTAAAGTACCTGAATATATTTCTCACATCTCTCTTTAGGAGTTCATAAAACCTTGGATGGTCTACCAGCACCGCTTGTCCCCAGTCTATCACCACGGGCTCCTCCCTAAAGTTTAGTATGTTAAACTCACTTAGATCTGCATGGGTCATCCTAGCCTCTTTCACAAGGTTTATTATATACTTTTTTAAGATATTGAACCAACCCTCAGGATCCTTTGGAGGACACTTCCTTGCTGTTGGTGCGGGAAGCTTTCCCTCCCCTATAAACTCCATCACTATCACATTCTTCCTTTGTACTATTGGTGTTGGAACCCTAACACCAGCCTTCATTGCTCTTATAAGATTTCTGAACTCCTTCCTCGCCCACTGGAATATGAGAATTGTTCTCCTTTTACCAACGTAAAATCTGGGGTCCCACATTATGTACTCCCTTATCGATTGAAAAGTCTTCATGGTTATCCTGTAAACTTTTACCGCAACGTATTCACCATCCCTTGTTGTCCCACAAAACACAACAGCCTCCTTTCCCTCAGATATAGGATACAGGAGTTCATCGAAATATCCAGCGTTCGAGAGTCTCATGAGTGTCCTAAGCGTAGGAGCATCCAGGACCTTCAGATATAATTTTGACTCCTCGTATTTCATTGGAATACTTATAAGAAATTACTGTTTTTAAAATTCCTCCTCTGGTATCTCCTCCAACCACTTCAAGTATCCCCTCTCCCTAAGCCAGTTTACCTCCGCTTTTGAATACTTGTAGACAATATCCACGAACTCCTTCCTAACCTGCCAAGGCTTTACTATAACGACATCTCCAACCTTTACAAAGAATTTTGATATATATCTGCCGGGTATCTTTCCCTTCCTAACCTTTCCATCCGAACATCTTATAAGCATCCAAGCATTTCCAAGAGCCTGCTCAACATATCCAAATAACTCATCCTCCTCTGGAAGTCTTGCCCTTATGACCTCCTCCTCCCTCTTCTTTCCCATACAGTTAACGGGAATCCCAGAGCTATTTTATAAATCTTTGGGAGTCCTGGAGTGTAAACATACTTAAAGATTTCCACTCTATCAGGGAATGTGGTGAAGGGGCCGAGAACGTATGAGTTAAAGATAGGAGAAGAGCCAGATTATCTGATATCATGGTTAGAAGCGAAGAGAATGGTGGAGGAGGAAGGAGCGATACTTGTGGATCTTAGGAAAAAAGAAGATGCTGAAAAAGCCCCTCTTGAGAAATCCATTCTGTTAACCGTGGATGACATATTTCTTTACAAGTTTAAGTTTGAAAAGGACAAGAAGTATATCTTTGTAGATTACTTGGGTGTTACATCAAAAATAATTGCGGAATATCTTAGAAAACACGGTATTGATGCATATGCTGTTAAGGGAGGTATAAGATCCATTGAACAGTTCTAGCTCTTCTCACAGAGCACACTTATCTTTGCTGTGTCTCTTTTCTGTGCTGACCAGTTCCCATCCTCCCTTTCCGCATACCTTATCTCAAGGTTTAGAACGTAATACCTTCCTGCCTCACAGTACCCTAAAGGGCCAGATATCTCCAGGCTTTCACCCCCTTTTAAGACCTTTCCAACCTTTATCTTCCCACCAAACTTTGGTGTTCCAAGGTAGAGTTCTGTTATATTGTACTCTCCCCCATCCCTACCCACTATTTCTATGTAGAAGAAACCACTGGACTTCCAAGTGAAATTCTTTATTTCAAAGGATTGGAATTCACTAAGGACTTCTTCTTTTGTTACTGGGGACACAGCCCCCAATTTCCACAAAGCGACTGCCATCAGAACCACAACAAAAAGGGCCCAGCCATAAGCTGCAAGGTAATCAAATATTGACTGCCCTCTCATACAACCTCTCTCCACCCCGTTGGTTGTACAATGCTCTTCTGTCCCAAAGGATTTATAAATAGTTTTCCTTTGAATGTTAGATCATGTTGAGATCAAGGTTCTTCAAACTGGAGCATGCAATCATCCTTCTGATACTTCTTGTCGGTTTCTATATAAGAATCCTTCCTCTAAGGAATCTTGGAGGTCACCTAACAGGTCTTGATCCATATCTCTTCCTAAGGTATGCAAACTGGATAGAAAAGTATGGTTACCTTCCGGATACCGACTTTTACAAGTACTTCCCAATATCCCATGATATTAGGACAACCATGTGGCTCCTTGCATTCACAATAAGATTTTTTGGCATATTGTTTGGATCAAATTATGTTGGAGCCATATTCTATTCTCCAATCATGTTTTTCCTAGGATCCTTCGTACTAGCCCTAGCGCTTACAGAGCTTTGGGGAAAGAAGGAGGGAATATTGTTCGCTCTCATAATCTCTGTCCTTCCTGGATTTGTTTTTAGAGTTTCTTCAGGATTTTCAGACAAAGAACCACTTGCATACCTTTTTATGTCCCTCTCAATATACTTCGCTGTTAGATACTTCAAAAGAAAGGAGGACTGGTGCGCCTTCTATTCCGGCCTATTTCAAGGACTTATGGCTCTAGCTTGGGGAGGATTCCAATTTCTCCTAGCCATGTACTCCCTAACATTCCTCTTCTTTATCTGGAGAGATGACGTGAGAAAATTCCTTTACATATTCTCCATCCCTTTCCTGTTCTGCATAGTCTTCCTAACAAGAAGGTATGGTGTTATCCCAATGATGACAGCAAGTTATTATGGAATACTATTCTCCGCAGCCCTTCTGTCATCAATCCTGTACGACGTGATGAAGAGGATTGGAATAAAGATAGAATACGACATCTATGGTATTAAAATAAGAGAAGAGCACATTTCCATTTTACTGGTTGGTATTTTGGGCCTGTTTTTGCTTTGGGGGAAGATATGGAGGATCATAGACTACGTATTCATAACACCCTATGGAGGAAACAGGTTTGCACTCTCCGTCGCCGAAAATCAGCCTCCCTATTTTAGAGATTGGTTGAACTCTCTGTCCCATCTCTTTGTCCTCCTCCTTCTCCTCCTCCCCATTTATATATACAGGACCCTAAAAGATGAGAAGTTGTCAATTGTGCTCTGGCTATCTTTTCTATTCTTGATTCTCTCAAGATACTCCCCAAGAACGCATGACATAAACAAGGCTTTCTCAAAGATATATTGGATACCTATGGTCCTCTCTATTTCTTTGATACCTCTAATTAGAAGAGAAGCTGAGTTCATGGAAGTTGCTTTCCTAAACCTTCTTCTCCTAGCAGGGATAGGATCCAGAAGTGCTATAAGAATTCTCTTTGTATTCTGTATTCCCTTCTCAATTGTCCTATCAAGGAGCCTAACCCTTCTGTATGAAATACTTGAAAGGTTCGAATTTAAGATCGCAAAGTATGTGCCCTATGCCATATTCTTCTTCCTTATCATAAAATCCTACCAGCTAGCCTCTCTGCAAGCCAAGATGATATACCCAACTGTATCCCCAATCTGGGTCCAAACGTACGATTGGATAAAGAATAACACCACTCCATACGACATCATCTCCCACTGGTGGGACTACGGATACTGGACACAATTCTACGGAGACAGATTTACATCCGTAGATGGTGGGAACTCCTACTATGTCAGAAACTTCTACAACGCAAGATATTTCTTTACAGGAGAGAATGCAAAGGACTTCTTGAAGGCAATGGAGGTCTTGGGGCTTCCAGATTATATACTAATAACCTCTAGAGAGCCTTTTGTCTTCTATCAAATAGCTAGAATAGGCTACAGAGATACATGGCTAGGCGTATATTATCTCGCTAGATCCGGAGAGGAAGGACTCTATTATCATCCAATGAGTGTTGCACCCTTACACTACGATCTCATATCGAGGGGGTACATCTTCCCAGGAAACAGGTCCTACATACAGGGAATAGTTGTTGGGAAGAATCTTACAGGATTCTTCGGAATTGTTGGGTTTCCGGAGGGAGGATATGCGGGTCTTTTCAACATATCCTGTGTCTGTGTGGGAGGAAAGTGCGTAAGGATGGAGGGAGAACTAAAAGGATGTCTTGTCTTTTATGGAGAATTTGCAATATACGTTCCAGAGAAATGCTTAAATTACACCTTCATAAAGACTTATATAATGGATGGTGATCTTCCATGGATGAGAAAGGTCTACGATAACAAGATTTTAATATTCAACAGAAGTATTGAGGAGCTCAATCTTATAAACCTAAGGAATGAAAGGATTCCAGATCTCAAGGTATACAAGGTAGATTACAGGAAGTTGGCAGAGGTACTAGGCCATGCTCATTGAATTACCAAAACATTCGATTTGTTACGTGATATCAGATATCCATGGAGACTACAAGAGTTTGAAGGAGGCACTGAGAATTGTTCTAAAAGATCTTGAAGAAAAAAGAAAGTATTTGATAGTCCTTGGAGATTTCTTGCACAGGCTTCCAAGATCAAAGGAGGTTTTGGAAGAACTTATGTATTTGAAGAGTAGTTATGGGGAAAAGGTAATACTTCTTGCTGGGAATCACGAGCATCAATATCTTGGAGGTCCTCCCTGCTATCCAAGGGATTATGATCCCACAGAGAAAGAGATAGAATTTCTAATTGATAACTTGAAGTACATTGTATTGACAAGAGAGGCTGTGTTTCTTCATGGAGGAGTGCCAAAGGGGTTTGAGGACCTTAAGGATCTTGAGAAAATGGACATAAGGACTCAGATCGTCTGGAACGATCCAAGCCCAAGTGTTGATGAGTTTTATCCTTCTCCAAGGACAGGCTACGATCCCTCAATCCCAATCTACTTGTACGGTCAGAAGCCATTGAAGGACTTTTTGGAGAAGTTGGGTAGGGAGATCTTGATCTCAGGTCACGGTCATGTGAACGATTCTCCATTGCTGGGGCAAGTTAGGGTCTGTTCTTCAAGACTTTCCCTCGATGGCAGGAGGTGTATTCTTAGAG
>CAZUOK010000046.1:0-3966 GCA_964622145.1 Candidatus Woesearchaeota archaeon
CATTAAGATTATCAGAAGATGAAAATGGACAACTTTTCTTGACATTGTACATAAAAAATAACTTAGAAGATTCAGTTACAATAAAAAGAATATAAATATACCAGGATAATGATCTTATATGGGAAATAATTTCTGATGAATCGAAACTAGAAATCATAGGTCCAAATTCCATAAAAAGTTTTTCTTCCAGAAAATGGACTAAGAGATGAGGAAAGTAAGGATCCATTATAATGTTTGGAATGAAAATTACCTAGACACAGCAGCACTATATTTTAGGTCTGAAGATCAAGGAGGAGCTATTGTGGCTGTTGATGTAACTCCTATATCAATATAACCTAAGATCCTTTCAAAATCTATATTTCCAGCTCTAGGAATCCTATGCGAAGACTGCAGCTCGAGCGATTGGAATGTTTGAGCAAAATATTATTTGGTTGATATTCCCAATTTGAGGTGATTCAAATGCCAAGGATTGATGAGAAAAGGCTTAGACTTCTAAGAGAAATACTCCGAGACAAAGATCTCTTAGAAATTCTCTTTGATCTTTACCAAAAAAAAATTCAAGATATGGGCCGGCGGGGATTTGAACCCCGGACCACCGGAGCCCGAGTCCGGCATCCTTCCAGGCTGGACTACCGGCCCTAAATAATGAATCCTCCTAAATATTTCCTCCCAACTCTTATTATACTTCCCTTATACATCTCACAATTCTTCTTGAAGTATCTTGCAATTTTTAGAACATCTTCTTCCTTTAAAGGTTTTGGATGAGATTTATCCAAGAGCTCTCTATGACAACAACGGGATCTCTTACCCTGTACTTTATCTCTTTAAACATGAAATACTTCAAAAAGTAAACAATTTTTGGATAAAACACCTTCTCCCCAATTTCCTCTTTCAACATCTTTGGAATAAATGGACATCTCGTTGCGATTATTAGGTCATCAAGGGACTTTAGAACCCTTCCAGAACCAGCAAGAAGTTAATAGTCATTTATAAATGTTCGGGAGAAGATTAAATAATATTCTGCACCCTCCTCCAAGCATGGACACGAGGAAATATTTCACCCTAATAATCCTGTTTGGGATACTTACTGTCTATTTTGACTATTACTTTGGGAGATTCGCAATAAGGGAGTTTGGGACACCAATATACCATTCCATAATATATCCTATTTTCCTCCTATCCCTTTGGCTTCCTCTCTCAAAGATCCTTCCTTGGAAGAGAGTTCTTGGGGGTCTTATCATGACAAATGCCCTAAATGACATACTTTGGTTCCTTGTCAGTCCTGAGGGCTGGATAAATCTATGGGGTTTTGAGGGAAAGTGGCTTTGGGATCACTACATCCTCCTATTCATAAAAATAAGAGTTACTGATACTTTGATGACCATTTGGACAATATCTAGAATCCTTGCATTCTTACTACTCTTGGTGATTTGAGATGATAATAATAGGACTTACGGGACCAATAGCATCCGGGAAGAATGAAGTAGCAGACTATTTGAGGAAGAAGGGCTTTAAGTATATATCTTTATCAGAGATTTTAAGAGAAATTGCAAAAAAATTGGGGATCAAAATAACTAGGGAAAATCTACAAAATCTTGGAGATGAACTTAGAAGAAAGTTTGGTAGGGATTTCTTGGCAAGAAAGGCTGCAGAAAGAATAAAAGAAGGAAATTGGGTCATAAATTCAATAAGAAATCCTGGAGAAGTTGAGTTTTTTAGAAAGGTGTTCAAAGATTTCTTCTTAATAGCCGTAGACGCTCCATTAGAAGTTAGATGGGAAAGGATTAGGAAAAGGAGGAAAGATACAGACCCAAAAAGCTTTGAGGAATTTCTAAGGATAAATAGGAGAGATTTGGGGGAGAACCAGCCCGAATATGGACAAAAAGTTAAGGAGTGTATGGAGATAGCTGATTTCAAGATTTTAAATAATGGTAGTCTGAAGGATCTCCACAAGGAGGTCGATGAAATATTGGAAAGGATTTATCAAAAAGTTTTTAAAGAGAAGTGAGCTCCAAGGGTTTAGCCGATGTCCCAAGGTGGGGAAGGATGGGGTTTTACAAGTATGTTAGGGAGTTTTGGAGAGAGAAAGATGAAAGCTGGGAGGAATTACAAAGACAAAGGCTAATACAATGGAGAAGAGAGCCTGTAGTTATTAGAATTGAAAGACCAACAAGAATTGACAAGGCAAGACAACTGGGTTGGAAGGCAAAGAAAGGATTTGTTCTTGTGAGGGTTAGGGTAAGAAAAGGTGGTAGGAACAGGATAAAATGGCATAGGGGAGGAAGAAAGCCAAAGCATGCAGGTATAACAAAGTTTTCTCCCGGGAAATCTCTACAGTGGATTGCAGAGGAGAAAGCTCAGAGAAAATTTCCAAATTTGGAAGTTTTAGCAAGCTACTGGGTTGGGGAGGATGGACAGTACAAGTGGTTTGAGGTAATAATGGTAGATCCTCACAGACCTGAGATAAAAAGTGATCCTAGAATAAATTGGATTGTATTCCAGAGAAGGAGGGTGTTCAGAGGGTTGACACCGGCTGGAAGAAGGTCAAGAGGACTGTACAATAGAGGAATGGGTGCGGAAAAGATAAGACCATCAATAAGAGCCCATGGGAGAAGGGGGAAATAGTTCCTTCATGTACTCCATCATCTTCTCCAATACTATCCTATAAGGCCACTTTACGCTACTCTCTCTTCCTCTATACAGTATCATATGGTCTGGTAGTGAAACCTTAATAGAAATAGTGTTTTTATTGCTGCCCCTGAACTCCAAGCAAAGCATCCCTTGTTCCTCAAACTTGTAATCATATAGCCTCCAGTTAATCCCACTCAGAATGTATATGAACTCACAGACTGTTCTGATATCGGGATCCTCAATCCATGGTTTCTTTTCTCTGTACCATGGCCTATCCAATCTCTCAGGACCATAGTAAGCTGCTAATCCTAATGTAAAGATTTCTTTTAATGGATCCCTAACTCCAATTTCTTTTAGGATGTCTGCAAGTTCTTTTAGATACTTCTTTACAGATTTAAGGTTTTCTATAGCCTCCTTTTTTGTTGATTCTGTTGCTAGGGGATCCTCTATGGTACTTTTGAGATGAATTGTGGCTAGCAGAAGGCCAACAGGAGCCTGAGTTATATCCGTCCATTTTATACAGTATTCCTTCCTCCTATCCATGAGGCTTCACTGATAAGTAGTGATATTTAAACCTTACTCAAGGATACCCTTGGGAAGACATCTTCCGAGTAATGGAGAAGTGGCTTGAAATCTTTCTTCCTGAGATGAACTTCAAGGACCTTTCCAACAACCCAGTAATGGTCACCGTATTCTCTCATATCCACAAGCTCGCACTCGAAGGCTACAGGACATTCTATTAGAGGAGGTCTTATCCTCTTTCCTCTAAATGTCCTAACTCCCGAAAGCTTAAACTTGTCAACATCCCTTCCACTCCTCGTACCGAAGATTACAGCAATATCCTTCTGACGTTCCTCCAGGACACAAACACCAAATTCTGGATTTTCCTTCAGAAGTTGGAAGGTATACCTCCTCGGTGATATCGCAAACCCAATATACATTGGATGGAAGCTTATTGGAGAGACGAAACTAGCTGTCATTCCATTTGGCCTACCATCCTTCGATATTGTTGTGACAATAACAACAGGTCTTGGCCAGATCAACTGAGAAATCCTCATGTTTTCATACTGTTTTTCCTCTAGTTTTAAAATATTTCCAACCAATTTTTTAAATAAAGATCACGAATCAGCAGATATGCTGGAATATCTAAGGGTGTACAGAGAGGAAATACTGAACTTCCTCGCAGCATCCATAATATCTTTTCTCCCCATCCTTGGCCCAATCTTCGGAATAGGGTACACAAGGAGGTTAAAAGAAAACTCTGAATTTCTCTTTGAAGTATTCTCTCCAATAAAAGAGGGATTTCTTAGATACCTTGTCTTCGCTTTTCTCTCT
>CAZUOK010000046.1:3976-5528 GCA_964622145.1 Candidatus Woesearchaeota archaeon
TGGATCCAATTCTTATTTCAAGATATCCTGAAATCTTCTTGGAACCCATGGAAAAGTTCATACTTGCAGTTCTCGTAATAAAGAATTTTCTAAAAAACTTCGCCCTCCTCTCTCTCATCCTTTTCCCAATTAGAGAAGTCTTCTCCTGGAGACCGGTAACAATACTGAAAGAAAAAGAGATTCTATTCCTTCTACTCATACTCACAGTAACAACAACCTTTTTGGAGCTTCGATCTGTAAATCTTAGTGTTTTTCCAATAATATTCTTGTTTTTCAGAGTATTGGGTGATGAGGCTTGGAAAGTTACAGAAAGTTGAGAATTTTAGACTTATCAGAGGGAAAGGTAAGGGTGCTTGGAACCGTCACAAGGGCTTGGAGACCTGGAAAACTCGTGCAAGTGATCCTCCTAGATGATGGTACGGGAGAGATAAGGGCAAAAATTTTTGGAGAGAATCAGGAAAGGTTTAAAGTTGGAGATATTGTTGAGATATTTGGAGAAATAAGAGAGGATGAAAAGGGGAAGTACGTGTTCTGCGAAAGGATATTCAAGAGGGATATATACTATGAACTCAGCAGACTTTTAGAAATAAAGAAGATTTTGGGAAGAAAAGAGGAAGAAGTTCCTGAGGAGGAACCTGTAGAGTACATTGTGAGGAAATTGGAGAAGGATGGATTCATAGAACTTGAAGATCTCAAAAGGAAGTTTAGGGGGAGGGAAGAGGAAATTGAAAGGTTGATAGAAGAATTTAAAAATGAGGGAATAATCTTCGAAGAAAGGCCTGGGGTATTTAGGAGGTTGTGAGAAATGGAGTACTCGTACGAGTGGATGCTGGATAGGGCCTACAGCATGATACCAAAAGAAAGATTTGAGAGGAAAAGGTTCGAGATACCTGTTGCTAAGGTTTCTATTGAAGGGAACAAGACAGTCATCCTAAACTTCAAGCACATAGTGGATACAATAAATAGGGATGCAAAGATGGTAATGAGGTACCTCCTAAGAGAGCTTGCGACCTCAGGGACTTTTGATGGGCAGAGATTGATATTAAAGGGTATCTTCTCCCCTCTCAAAGTCAACGAGAAGGTAAGGGAGTTTATAAGAGAGTACGTCATATGCCCAGAATGTGGATGCCCCGACACGATAATAGTAAAGGAGGAAAGGGTTAGTTTTTTGAGGTGTATGGCTTGCGGGGCAAAGAAACCGGTAAAGCCAATAAAATAGTTCTTGCAGCAACATCGGATCTGCATTTACCCATAGGTCCCTACAGGGAATTCCTGGAAAGTATCAAGAATATCGAAGAAGTTGACCTTTTCCTCATAGCCGGGGACGCCGTTGATAAGGGGAGATATATCTTCCTAAGAAAGTTGGAGAATGATCTGAGAAGATTTTCATGCCCAAAGATCATGGTAAGGGGAAACAACGAGTACAGCCTTGAGGAGACAAAGAAGTTTCTAAAGGAGATCATATTACTCGAGGATGATGCTGTAAGCTTTGAGATCAAAGGAAAAAAGGTCCTGATTGTGGGAACCCAGGGAATAACAGATAGGCCAAACC
>CAZUOK010000047.1:0-5501 GCA_964622145.1 Candidatus Woesearchaeota archaeon
AAAGGAAAAAAGGTCCTGATTGTGGGAACCCAGGGAATAACAGATAGGCCAAACCCCTGGGTAAGAAAAAATATCCCGGATTTCAAAAGGTTCTTTGACGAAAGATTCAGAAAGATTAAGGAACTTTCAAAATTGGATGCGGATGTAAAGATACTTCTTTCTCATTACTCTGTAACTTTTCTAAACAAACCAAAGGATCCTAAGAAAATCTGGAAGTATCTTGGAAGTGAGAGGTGGTTTGAAATCCTTGATAGATTTGATGTTGTGATCCACGGTCATGTCCATTACGGAGAGACATTTTCAAAATTTGGAAGGACAAGGATATACAACGTTTCAATATACCAAAACAGGAAGGTTGTGCTGATTGAAGTGTGAAAAAGTTTATAATTTTTGGAGGATTCCCCTGGGGAGTGGGAAGGTTTTGGTTGAAGACGTACTATGCTTACGGGGATTACATAGTTGCCGCCTGTGATGAGGAGCTTCTTGGAAAGGAGTTTAGGGAAGGGGAAATAAGGCTCTTTGTTTCCCCAAACTTCTACGGTGGAGAACTTGTGGATGAGGAAAGGGTAAGAGAGGAACTAAACAGAGCTACGGTTGGAAACCTTGTCGGGAAGAATGTTATAAGAATAGCTCTAGAGATGGGTCTCGTGGATGAGGGGGGGATAAAATACATTAATGGTGTTCCTCATGCCCAGTTTGTGATTTATTTCTTCCAGGGTACCTAGGATTTCTCCAAAGGACCTTCCCATCCTTTGTTCTTATCTCGACTATCCTGTAAAGGGGATACTGAGGAATATTATCCTTCCAAAGCCAACCTTCCCTAACTTCGTACTCCTCAAATTCCAAGTACTTTATTCCACTTTTATCAAGGATTCCTAACAATATTTCAGATTTTTCGTAATAATTTGGATCCCAAATTACCCTGTTTAATATCTCTTTTTGTCTCATCTTCCCTCCCCATCTTGAAATGTATAACCTTTTGTGCTCTTTCTAAGAAGTTTCTTGCCTTCTTAAGATAATGCTCTATCTCCTCCATGGAAAGATCTGTCAACTTTCCATCAACAATCTTATCGTATATTATGCATATATCGATAAAGTCTTCTATGTACGGACCAAGAACTTCCTGGTAGCTTTTCTTCAGTTCTTCCGCAATCCTCTTCCTATCAAATACTATCTTTTTATCAAAGAACAATAAGAGCTGTGCCATGTCTATAACGGATTCAGCTATGCTAATGAACATGTTCTTTTTGTATTCCCTTATATCTATCAACTCCCTCCTAGCCCTCTCTATCAGCCTTTCAACCCTTTCTCCAAAGACAAACTTTATGTTTTTAGCAACCTGCTTCATCTGCTCTAGAAGTTTATCCCTCTGGTAGACAATCTTTCCTTCATCCATTGCAGTTATTATCCAGGGTTCTGCCTTCAATATCATCAACCAAATCTGTGTGACCGTCTTTGGAGGTTGGTAATGAAGGACAATCCCATCCCTCTTAAATTCCCTCTCAAGTTCTTCTAGCTCAGATCTCAACTTCATAATATCAAATTCTGTTGCATCATCATCAACTATTATCAAAATATCAAGATCATTTGCTTTTTCTTTCCTTACAAAAGATCCGTACAACAAGACTCCACAGATAACGTTCTTTAGCTTTTCAGAAAATTTGAGAAGTTTCTTGAGATACTCCATAATCAAAAAGTTTAAAATGAATTCCCTTATTAAGGTTTCTGTGGGAATAAAAGCGATATGGTCGGCAGATAGCAGGAGATACGTGCTCGTTGAGGATATGTCAAAGGTTATTAGGAAGGAAGGAGAGATATATTTGACAATAAAGGAGCTTATGAGAGAAATAGCAGAAATGAATTCAAAACTTCTTGAAGATATTAGCAAAGCTAAGATAATATATGATCCTTACAAGATAATCTCATCCATAAGGGAGGGTATAAAGAGAGGTTTTTTTCCGGGATCTAAGGAAGTAGTTATAAGAAAGATTACTGGAATTCTCCTAAGATTGAAAGATACTGAGAGGAGAAAAGAAGAAATACTCTTCAATGCCTATATGGCAGCAACAGATTCTCTCCAAGCAATAATACTAAAGAAAACTGGAAAAATTGTTGTTCCAAAAAAGATAGCCCAATTTGTTAAGGAGAATTTCCCAGAGCTATCCCAAATTGCTAAGGAATATGAAGTAATACTAAAGGCCATAAAGGATCTTGAGCATAAGAGAAAGTTGCCTTCGGGTAAAGAGCTGGACAAAATAATAAGATATGCTGAGAAGATATTTGAGGTTGCTGAGGTGATATAGATGGGACTAGAAAAGGAACTTATGTCTCAGGAGGAGTGTCCTTTTTGTAAAATAGCAAGAAAGGAAATGCAAGCATTTATTGTTGGAGAAAATCAGAATGCAATTGCATTTCTAGATCTTAACCCAGCAAACTTCGGACATGTTCTTGTAACAACAAAGAAACACCACGAGGAACTTGAAGAGCTCTCAGAGGAAGAGATGAGAGACCTCTTTGGATTATTAAGGGAAGTTGTTAGGAAGGTAAAAAAGCTAAAGGTTACTGTTGGAGACGAAGAGTTTGAACCTTACGGAGTTACAGTGCTGTTAAGACTTGGGAAGGAAGCTGATCAAGCTATAAAGCACATAGCATTTCATGTTATCCCAAGAACACCTACTGATAATGTCTACATAGCTTGGAGACCAGTTCTAAACTTTGCAGAAATCCTCATGAACCCCCAACTCGTTCAGCTGATGGAGGAAATCAGGAAAAAGCTATCAGAAGCGTAATCCATCATCACGGCTCAGCATCAGGGGTATTCATCATACCTCTCTTGTCTTCAGACCAATCTTATAAAGGTTGTTCACTAGAAGTGTCCCTACACCTCCACACCAAACTTCTTTCTAATAAACGCCCTGACCTGCTCCAAAGAACTCTCAATGCTCCCGTTGTTGTCCACAACACCATCAAAGTACATCATCACCTCCCGATCCTTCAGTATCCCCTCAATATCTTCCTTCAAAACATATTCAAAGAGCTTTTTCATAATCCTGTATCCTGTTTTGTAAACTATCCCAAGCTCTCCCTTGACCTTCTCCTAGAGCATTCTGTACCTCTCTATATCCTCCTCCGTCCTCCTCTTCAGAGATTCCAAGACATCCTCTATGCTAGAATACTTCCTATCCATAATTCTAGAATCCTCGAATACCCTCCTCGCAGCAACCCTGGGACTTGCGAATACAATGAGTCTCAAGGCATCTCTGAGATAGTATGGGGCTAAGTTCGAATCCACAATAAGAAAGTCAAGGCTTTTTGAAAGTTCTCTAATCCTTTCCATCATCTTTTTGTCGACCTCAACATCCACCCCTAAATCAAGATTTCTAGTTATTTCGGATATGAAATCCTCAATTGAGCTGAAACCTCTTTCTTTAGCGATCTCTCTGAATATTTCTCCAGAAGAAATCTTTCCAACGCTGTATTTCCTCTTGAGGAGTTTTCGGAGCTCGTAAGATATCCTACTCCTCCCACTTCCATGGAAGCCTGAAGATAGGACAATCACCCATCCCACAAGGGCTTCAAGGATCGAGAAGCTTAATAAAAATTACGTGAGATCTCCACAAACACACTTCGATTCCTCCAACAACTTCTCAAGTTCCTCTATACTTTCCCTGTCATACACACTTACGAATACGGAAATCTTCCAGAAGATCGAAGAGTTCCCTGAAGATCACTCCAAGAGGAGTTCTCTTTCATCCTCTCCTATTAGGTCCTTCTTTGTGAATATCCTCAAGATTGGGAAGTCAAACCTCAAAGAGAGGATTGTAAACAAGAGATTGTCAATGATGAAGTTTTTAAAATCGAGATCTCTCTTTATCTCAAATTGGCCCGGCATATCTATGAACTTCCTACCCTCATCCTTTATTCTAACCCTTTCTGATATCAAATCGAAAGCCCTTATGAAGGAGGAATTTGGACCAAGCTTCTCCTCTACCATTATATCCTCTAGTCTTACAATGTCTCTAACATCAAGGATCAAGGTTTATCTTCTCTCCCCTCATAACAGAAACAAGCTGGACTTCCCAGATCCCGCGAGCCCAAATACAAGGATATTCATAAACCAAGTCTACCCGGGACTATTTATAAATTATCGTAAAGGTATTGTGAACAATATCGTAAATAGTTAATGTTTACGATATCGTAAACATTATAAAGGGGCCTTGTCTAGAGCCATTTTGTGGACATAAGAGAGGTGCTAAAGCTCATTAGCCAAGGGGAATCTCAGGAGGTGGAATTCAAGAAGAGGGTAAAAGAAGGTCTAAACGAAGACATCTGCGCCTTCGCAAATTCTGGGGGAGGGTATATAATAGTAGGGGTTGATGATAAAGGAAATATTGTAGGATGTGATCCGAAGAAGGAAAAGGAGAAGATAAGTTCTTTCTTTCAAGTGATATCACCAGTGCCAAGATTTGAGATAAAGGAGTTTGAAATAGACAAGAAGAAAATACTTGTTGTCAAAGTGTTCCCAAGTGATTACATCTGCACAACCGGTGGAAGAGTCTACATAAGGACGGGGACAAAAAAGAGATATTTAGATTTTTATGAAATCGCTAGGATTGGGGCAGAGAGGCTATTGATGTCTCCTGACTCATTTTTAACAGAGGTCAGTGTGGAAGATATTGATGAAAGATCTCTAAAATTCTTTGAGGAGAAGAGGAAAGAAAGGGGCCTGGAAACGGAAGATGTCATAGGGTATCTTGAGAAAATAGGGGTTATAAGAAATAATAAACTCTCTTTTGCAGGAGTCCTCTTTTTCACGGAGAACCCTCAATCATATTATCCCCATACTTTTGTGAGATTCATTTCGGACATGGAATGGAAGAGGTTTTCAGGACCTATCTGGAAGATGATAGATGGCATAGAAAAGTACTTGATAGGAAAGTTTTCAAGAGTATCTTTGGAGATAGGATTTGAGAGGAAGGATTTCCTAGAATATCCTATAAAGGCTGTAAGAGAAGCCATAACAAATGCCCTTGTCCACAGAAACTACCTTGTATTCTCTGAGGTCTTCGTAAAGATGGAAAAGGACAAGCTTATTATATCGAATCCTGGAGGATTTCCCCCGGGGGTTACACCTGAAAAACCTCGACCCGTTCCAAGAAACCCTCTCCTCTACGAACTCTTATTTCAGGTTGGGTACATCGAAAGGCAGGGAAGGGGGATAGAGCTGATAAAGAAGGAATGTGAAAAACATCCTTTTGTTGATGTTGAGATAGTTACAGACTCCTTTACAGATGTTATATTTCGAAAGAAGACTTCAGAAAGACTGGGAGATATAGAGACAAAGATACTTGTCCTCCTGAAAATGGGTCCAAAGACTTCAGGAGAACTTGCAAAAGCTCTAGGCATGAGCAAGCCTTCCGTGTTAAAGAGATTGAAGAGGCTTATCATGAAGGGCTTGGTGATAAAAGAAGGAAAAGGTCCAGGGACGCTTTATAAATTAT
>CAZUOK010000048.1:0-5357 GCA_964622145.1 Candidatus Woesearchaeota archaeon
CCATCATAATTATCCTCAAACTTCATGGCATCCTCTCCTAAGTCTATTTCCAACAAAAACTCCAGTAATACTTAAGATTTCAGAAAATGAAATCTTAAAATATCACAAGATAATCCTAACCAGCTTTGCATATCCACCATACCAGTTCCCCTCCCTATACCCTTCTACAATCTCCATCTTCCTTATCAGTCCTTCTTTCTCAAGATTTTTATAAATTATCTCAACCGCTGGATGAGCAATATGAGAATACAACTCCTTTATTCCAATATTCTTAATGTATTCAAAAGATTTCCTTATAAGAAATTCTCCAGCCTCCTTTTCCTGATATCTCCCCAAAACCGCTGCTGGTAACAAGTGGTATCCTCTAACTCCAAACTCCCTCGAAATGTCCGGAGGTATCAGTATCTTGTAACCAATTATTTCATTCCCCTTCTTCAGTAGAAATTTCAATGACTTTTTATTCTCCCAATATCTTTTGATATCTTTCTCCTCCATCCTTATATCCTTCCCAGATCCCTCATATTCTATTCTAAGGATGTCATCTCTAATATATTCCCAGTTTTTATTTGCAAGCCACACCTCAAGCTCTTTTTCTCTTCCCAACAATTTCTCAAGAGATCTTTCAAAACTCCAGGGATCAATAATTATTCCCTTAGCAAAGTTTGGGACTTTAACGGCATCTCCATATCCCAAACTAAAGTAGTGACCTGTTCTAGTTGTGTACGGTATTCTCTCATCCCCTATTATCTTCAACCTCACCTCTTTTCTCTTTCCATTCAATCCAATCTTACAGGCTACTATGTAATCAGCCCCGATCTCCCTAGCAAGTTTTTTCAGTAAATACCTAACATACCAAAAACACTTCACGAAATCTAGGATTCCGTTTGCTTCATCCAGTACAAGGACTTTTTTGTTATTCTTATCCAATGCTATGTAGCAAAGAAGACAGTATTCTCCAGGATTTTTCTTTCTCTCTATATAACCCCAGCTTACATTTTTGGGAACATTCTTTTCAACAAACATCCTTATTTCAACTACTCTTGGATCCAGCTGATAGTATATTGCAGCTCCCTCAACTGCTCCAAGTTTATAGGGATAATAGGAACACATCTTCAAATTTTTACTGTCATACAACATCCAATGCCCCTTTCCAACGTACGATATTATAGCATTTCCAAACATTCTCTCCCCTTCAATCCTATCCAAAAAGATATCAAAGCTCTTAATTCCTCCAAGCAATTCCCTAATTACTCCATAATCCTTCCCTTCTAACAGGATTTTTCTTAACAGGCCAAAATCTCCTCCCAGTTTTTTCCTAACGTAATTCTTTGCCCTCTTCCTTATAAGCCCCTCAAGATTAGACATCTCTTTTATAATATCCGATGCCACCCTTCCAAGATATACCTCAAGAACCTTCTTAGACTCCATAAACTTCTCCTGGAACTCCTCCTTCTTCCTTGATATTGTATAGAGTAATATCCATCCAATGGCCTCTCTCAACCTTTCCTTCTTTATCCCAGGAAAGAAATCCTTACAATCCAGAGCCATAACGTCAACGATCCTATTCCTCAACATTTCCACATTAATTCCAACCTTTTTCATTTCTTCCAAGATCCTCCTTATCTCGGGATCCTCCCAATACCCTCTCTTGTAAAGGCTCAACAACTTCAGGAGGTCCAGGAAGTAATTTCCCCTAGATAATTCCAAAATTATTGGCTCAACAGTATATTCATCCAACAAAATCTCCCCAACATTAAACTTCCTCAACAAATTCCTAATATCATCTTCCATAATAGGCATTAATGTCTTTATAATCTCTCTCCTAGGATTTTTACTGTACATTGCCATTAGAATTTCCCTTTTGGAAATCTTCCCAGATAAAACACCATCAAGTATCTTCCTAAGGATCTCCTCAAGTTTATAACCGAGGGTCTTGCATATTGGATCAAATAGAAGAGACTTCTTGTAAAGAAGCCTTTCAAAAACCTTCTCGTTAATTTTACTTTCCTCCCTAATTATCTTCTCCCTTATTAAGTCCTTATCCTCTAAGATCTTGAAGACAACGTCCCAATAGAGAGAACTAAAAACATCAGGAATATTCAACACCTTCTTTATCTTTTTATCCCTTATCATACCATCAATCTTCCTCCTAACATCCTCCTCAATATTGCTAAAGTATTCCATTTTCAGGCCCAGTAATAAGGTTTCTAGGCTTGCATTTCTAAGAACAAATTCCCTAACAATCTTTCTCAGCATACCCTTTACTTCATCCTCCTCCATTTCTGTCATTACATATTTCTTTACAAGGTATTCCAAAGGATATTTACCAAAGTACACATCGAGGAGTAAGGGGATTCTAGGAGGGTAGGGAATATCTGCCTCTGAAAACCTTATGTCAAGCCCTTCTCTCCTAGCAGTCCTGTTTAGGATATCTTTCAAAACCTTCCTGTAGACCCTTTCATCCCTCAAGATTGTCCTGTTAAATATTCTCGTAAATTCTTGTGGAGGATCCTTAAGATATCTCTTCACAAGCCTATCTATTGCCTCATCTTCAAGTCTTTCTTCTGGAATACCTATCCTTTCACAAACAAAACTGATTGTTTTCTTCAGGATCTCCTTTAAACTCTTTTCATTCAAAGGATACTGAGCATCTGCAAAAATTTTCGAGATGTCCTTCCCCAATGGATAATAGAACAACATCTCAAAAAGGATTTCTGGAAGCTTCTCTCCTGGAATCTTCATAGGGTTGCCATACCACGATATAAAATGAACCCTTATGGGATTTCCTGTTACCTTTTCATCCAGAAAATCTTCCAGTTCTTTTATGGAAAAACCTTCCCCAGGGAGGTTATCCAGTACGTTGTTTATCCTAGAAAGGTGATAGATCTTCCTCCCCAATATCCTCTTCTTTATCAACCATGGGATTGGAAGCATAAAAATCCTACCAATCCTCTCAAGCAGCTTGTCCTTCAGGAGAGGGAAACACCCAACCATTGTTGTTATCATATTAACAACAAACTGCAACCTTTCCATTGGTGTCCCATCTCCACATCCCTCTTTAGGATGCTTCAATACCATTCTGCTGTATAGATCCATTATGTACGCTCCAGAACTCCTATCTAAGGAATTCTTCTCAAATGCTTTGATATCTCTTTCTACTATCTTCTCTATTGGAATCTTTAAAATATGCTTAGCAATGTAGAGGGTTGGAACAACAGAAAGATAAAAGGCAGAAAGATCAATAGAACCCTCTCCAATTTCTATTTCTTTGAACTTCCTCTTTAGGACCTCGTAGAACTCCCCAACACCAAACATGTAGAACGGTAAAGAGAACAATGCCTCCTTTGAAGGGTATGAAAACTTTGAGAAAAACTTTGATAAATCTGGCTCAACAGCCTTTAGAAACCTATCAGTTATCCCGCAAAGGTTGAAGTCATCAATTGGAAATTTATTCTTATATTCCTTTATAAATTCTCCTATTTCTTCCAACATTTTGTTGTTCTCTCTAGATTCCACTCCCTTTCCTAGTTTACTTAGCATGAAGTCCAAAAATTCTTCCAGAGATCCCTCTGTTAAGATTTGTTCCAGGCCCATATAATACTTTTGTGGAGGTTTCTCCTTATAAAAGTTACTACTTTCTTGTAGAAAAGCAAATCCCAAAATTCCTTTACCACCTATGAAGGGTTAAACTTTATAAAATCGTGAGTGCTCGGAGAAAGCATGGAAGGAAATATCTTTAAAGGTACTGCTGACATTGCTAAGGAACTTTTAAAGAACATGGAAGCAACAAACTTTGCTCAAGCCTCCAATAAACTAGAAGAAGCGACGGAGAATCTAAAAAAGCTTTTAGAGAAAACATCCTGTCTATTATACAAACTTTGGAACAGTAGGATACTTCCATACGACTTGCACTCTGTGAAATTCGAGGCTAAGAGAGGGAACAAAGGAGATGTAGAAATAGAAATTCTAGAGAGTATACTTGGAAAGGAGGATGTTGAGAGAATATTAGCCTTCTACAGAGAACTAACAAAGTATTATACAAAGCAAGATCCTCTCGAAAAAGAAGGTACAAGCCTTCAGATAAAATATACCACAAACTTAGATAGTCTTATCCTTAGGGTTATCATCAAAAGAGATGATACAGAAGAGACCTATGCTCTCAAATTTGAGAACCACAAGAGATGTTATTTAAAAATCTCTAAAGGTGTGCAAAAAATAATGTACAATTTCCCTGATGATATCAAAAAAATGTTAGCAAGCACCAATAAAGAAAGCCTTAAAAAGGAAGGGAAATCCACCCCAAACACTCATGGCATAATCCTCATCCTCTTAGCATCGTACATAACACTACTAATAGGAAAGAGATCTCAGCAAGGGATCATCAAGATTTCGGAGGGAGTAAATAGAGTCTCAGGGGAATTACTAGAAAGTCTTGACAAGCTTTTGCAGGGGCTTTGATCTTTTCATTATCATGTTCACCATTTTCAGTGGGTAAACTTTATAAATAACATCCCCCCTGAAAAATAATTACGTTTAGGAGGAGGAGATTGGAAGATATTATAGTAAAAACAAGTGAAGAAAGTATAAAGAGGTTAAATGATGCCGGAGAAAATCTAAGAAAACATAGTGAAAGCTTGGATGCAGCAGCAGAAGCTCTTAAAATGGTTATAGATAGACTTTCTAAAATGATCCAAGAATTTGGAAAGTACAGAAGAACGATATTTCTCCAGTATCCTTGATGTACAGACTAAGTGATATAGGAGGTTTCACCTTTGAAATAGCTTTTAGAAAAGATCAAAGCAGTGTAGTGAAATATACTCTACATATGCCATCCAAAATTGAAGGAGAAATTGCAAGATTAAAGATAGGGGTAGAAAAAGATGGGTATGAATATGGAATTTCTATAAGAGGGCTGGAGGATATTCGTGCAGTCATAGAACGTGCTGAGGGGGAAAGGTACAGAAGAGGAATAGATATTTCCAGCTCATACACCATAGCCATTACCATCTTTTATGTAGCAGCTTATACACTATCTCTGTTAGCTAAGAAATTTGGAGGAAGTAATGACTTTCTAACGAAGCTCAAAGCATTTGCAACTTTACATTATTAATAAGTTTTGCTTTTCTCTTTTTACAAATCGAAAGCTTTTTTAGAGCTTTAAACTAATTGATTTATGATGAAAACTTTCACAATCCTAGCAGTAATTTGTCTTTCAATTGGTGCAGGTTTAATTTTCTATCATCATTTTTTCAAGCTGGAGGTTACTCCAAGCAATTGGCAATCTACGAAAGTAGAACCAACCAAGGAAATGGTTGAAAAGATTGTGCTTTACGAAAATGGTAAACAAGAAATTATAG
>CAZUOK010000049.1:0-5097 GCA_964622145.1 Candidatus Woesearchaeota archaeon
AGTATATCTAGCACGTGTTTTGTTCTCATTGCAGCTTCTTTGAGTATCTTTTCTATCTCTCCTTCTCCAATACCTTCTAAAGGTCTTCTTTCAAGGTTTTCAAGACCACCCGCCTTCTCCACAATGGTCCCCCAGGCCTCCAGGATGGATGTAACAATCGCTAAGTTCTCCAAAGTCCTTCCGGTTAGATAGTTATCCGTAACACCCTCCGGATCCCTCTCAAACATCTCCTTGTCAACACGGGATGATATGAGGGTATTTGGTATTATCAGGGAGGGTGCTTGACCTAGCCCTTGCCTAGTTAGCTCAAATGCCCTCAACAACATTTCACCAGGACTTCCAATAGATTTTACGAAATTTCTTGCAATTTTCAGGAGTTTCAACATGACTTCATCTTTAAATTTCTTTATATTTCTTATACCCAAGATTAACATTTTGTGAGATTCTTCCTTTACATAGTCTGATCCCGGAAGTACCAAATACACCATAAATCTGTTCCTCAATTCTGATGGTATTTCCCTTGTTTCGTTTTTGTCTGTAGGTACGTTTGAGGCTGAAAATAATGTCATAGGTAAGATATAAAACTCCCCAAACCTCCTGTCCTGGGTTACAGCCTTCATCATGTTCATAACATCTGGAGGAGAGTCTCCAAGCTCATCCAGGAAAACTATAAATACAAACTTATCAAGAATTTCTCCAATTTTTCTTTTATCTTCTTCGCTCAATTCCTCCCTGAATCTCTTGTATGCCACTAAGAGATCATTTAGAAGGATTCCTGGCAGTAGCACACCCCTAGGTCTATTCCTTGTAACTTCTACTCCCCCAATCTTCACAACAGCTGGCACCCCTATTAATTCGGAAAGGTCTGTTGATGACCCTCTGAAGTCCAGGAAGTAAACTCCAAGCAGATTGTTCATTATGTGATCGATGGCCTCCCTGAATTTCTGGATATCTCTATTTTTTATAGCTTCATTGATTAATTTTCTGCCCTCCGCCAGCTCTTCAAGAACTGTCTCATTGCTAAGCTCGGAAGGATGTACGTATGGTACTCCAAGAACCTTTGCCAAATTCTTCGCAAAGCTTTCAACTATTGAAGACTTTCCAGCACCCCCTGGACCAAACAGAAGCACTGGTATGTTTCTAAGGTTGAAATACCTTGTGATATAAGATAGAACTAGTGTAAACTTTGCGGTATCTATGTCTATTTCTGGAGCCCTCGATCCCTCCACCAGGGTCTCCAGTGACATAGTATCACCTTAAAATGGTATCCTTTATAAACTTTTACAAGATTTCATACCCCTCTTCTCCATTGAGAGACCTCCCCACAATCTCCTTTGCCCAACCAACAAGCGAAGATACCCTCTCTACAACATCCTTAGAGATCAGTACATATCTCTGTTCATTTATTCCAAATAGGTCTGAAAGATTATCTATTGTGATCCCGGGTTCTCCAATAATAGATAACCTCTTACTGCTTACAGCGAAATATGGAGTTACTTTAGCCTTTATGACACAATTCTCACAGTTGGATATTTTGGTCAGATCTCCTTTGATTTCGAAGATGGAATCCTTGGAATCTCTAACCGCCCAGCAATTCCCATCCACCTTTACTCTTGTGTTATAGGCCTCAACAGTGACATTATCCCTTTTAATATAAACCTCTCCCCTATCACTTAAAACAACGACACTCGATACATTCGAGAGGTATAGAATAGAGTTTGAAAGTCTGGCATCCACAGTAATCCTGGAACTTGGGTTAATCTTCACGATGGAATTTGTAGCGTAAAGGGTTAACCTCCTTGACCAAGCAAGGTCTATCTCTACATTCTTGTCTGTAACGATCATCTCCAAACCATCTCTTAATCTCCTAGCTACGATTCCCTTTTCTCTAATATCTCCATTTACCTTCAAATATTCTCTTCTTTGCTCCCTTACATTTGGTCTTTCAAGCTCAACCTTTGCTTCTTCCAAGACATTCAGCTTTTTCGTTTGCTCCAATATTTCGTCAAGCCTCTTGAAAACAAGCTCTTTCACCTTATTTTTGTCAAAAATATGATAGTTTTCCTTTAGCCACTGTGAAATATTTGGCATAATACCTCTTCCCTCATATCCTACATCCAAGATGACATGAAGTGTATTTCTTGCAATATCTTCAGAGATCCTTCTCAGATCATAAGCAATCCTATCTCCAAATCTTTCAGGAATTTCCTCAACTTCAACTCTCCCCTGGACAGTGTTCTTTGGAAAGATTGGAGGCGCCCCAGCAAATCGAACAAATGAATCCCCATCCACGTAAAGAGCCTCACCATTTATGCCCCACCCCTGTCTTATATCCACCCCATAGACCTCCGACCCCCTAACAAGTAAGGATTTACATTCAAGTGGTTTCTTGAATTCTACTCTTGAATTTTCCACGTAAAGTTCGAGCTCCACTGGATCCGTTAATACAACTTCCCCAATCACCAACTCACTATTCTTCACGGATAATCCCACATAAGTACTTTCGTTTTCAAGGATTAATCTTCCTATTTCTGCCTTTTCATTCTCAAATTCAAAACCATACCTCCCCGGCTTCTTTCGGAGTTCTTTTACATATTTCATGTCCGATCACCAAGCATCCAGTGACACTTTACCACCTTCTCCCCTCCCTCAAAGTATCCCATAAGAACCACTCTTCCTTTCAAGGTTCTTCTCAACGACATGCAGGATTAATCCCAAAGCTTTTGAGAGGTATTCCTTCATCTGCTTGGGAACCCCAACCTCTGTTATAAAACCGATATCACAAATCCCCACCCTGTCCCCAAATCTAAAGATTATACCTCTTAAGTACTTAATAGAATCTGGATCTACATGATCTACATCTATGATAAACATCGTGTTTTTTTCTGGCTCCAACATAATCCAATCAGTCTTCGTTCTGATGTCCACAACGGCATTTTCACAACGCAAAGCGTTAAAGGGTGTTTTTAAGACACAATGTCCTCCAAATACTTCTATATGGTCTAGAGGATATCCTAGGTCAACTTCTGCAGTAGCGTTCTTCAAGATCAATTTGAGCTTTGATACTTTATCTTCAAGAGCTAACTTTACATTAACTTTTTCAGCCTTCAAGATGTAAAAGTCTTCCTTTACTTCAAGGCAAACGTTTCTTCCATATATTCCCGGTACTCTCAAAACAATCTCTTCCAGCTTCTTCTCAAGATCTATATTTGAATCTTTAGTCCTAACCTTCTCAATGAGGTTCTCAAGCCTTTTTTTAATAAATTCATATAAAATTTTTCTATCAAAAACAATATATCCATCGAATTCCAGCTCATCGAGATTTGGATAAAGCTCATTCCCCTCATAACCAAGCTTGAACAGAAAGGGGGAGATTCTGTACAAAATATTGTCTAAGGGTTTCTTTGGAGGATCCAAGAGCTTCTTGTACTCTACTTTTCCGTCCCTTATCTCGCCTTCTATTATGACTGGAATTTTCGGGGCATAAAGATCTGAATCTACAAGCACCAAGTATTCCATTGGAAAGACATTCGAAATCTTTGATTTGTGAGCCATGAGAAGTCTACACTCAACCGGTTTCTTAAATTCTAGATCAGTATTCCCAACTACAAGCATGTTTATCCCCGAACTCTCACCAATTCTAACAAACATCCTTTCTTCTCCAAAATTATCAATCTTCATATCATAGGGAACATCCGAAAATATCCTCTCTATGTAAGTATCTCGGGTTATCGTAATGGAGGGTCTATCCTCGGAAGATTTTCCCCTAATAAGCCTTACAGTACCTATGCAGATTTTTCCCTCATCCACCCTAAATTCTGCCATAGATCATTATCGAGAAGTGAAGGGATATATAAAGTTTACTACTACCTAGAGGCTGCAGCCTGTCTCTCAATTTCTATCTTCTTTTGGATTGCGTAGGACCTTTGAGGGTTGTTCTCAGCAGCAGCTATTATCTCTTCCGCAAGTGCTTCTGGAGCCTTCAAATGTTGTTTGTAGCACTTCTTATATGTCCCCTGAGCTATCCATCTTAAGGCGACATCCACTCTTCTTTGAGGAGATGTGTCAACAGCCTTTGGGACCCTAACACCACCAATCTCTATCAAAACAATCTCTTCTCTAGGAGCAGCATTCTCTATTGCCCTTACAAGGACCTCAACAGGATTCTTCCCAGTCCTCTTCTCAATTATCTCAAACGCCTTCCTAACTATGTTCATAACATTTACGGTCTTTCCCGTACACCTCCCAGAAGTGAACCTGTGTTTCTTGCCTTCATGTCCAGGAACCATCAACTTATTTATCAATCTCTCAACTATGTGGACCTTCCTCTTCCCAAATCTCTTCTTCGCATACTTCCCCCTAGCCCTTATAGGAATGTACACGGGTTCAAGGTTTATGTACTGCCTCAAACCAGGATCCATAACCTCAATCCCTGTTGTGTCCCACTTCCCAAACAGTAATATCTTCTCCAACACCATCACCTTCTAGGCTTCTGCCTCTTTCCTGAAAGTATTTCATCCAAAGGCACACCATTCACAGCTACAACAACGAACTTTATTCCAGGCATATCTCCAAATGATCTTCCCTGTGGGGCATGTAATCTTTCTAAAAGGACTTCATCGTGCTCCTCAATGATATTTATCGCTCCAGGACCTCCAGCATAAGCAGAAACTATTTTACCGTTCTTTATCAACTGAACCTTGACAATCTTCCTTTTTCCTGAATGCGGCTGCTTAACATCTATCTCATACTTCCCTATCACAATCCCCCTAGCCATAGGAGCCCCTTCAAAAGGATCGTACTTCTTCCTAAGTCCCATCCTCCTTGACCATAAATCCTTCTTCCTAAACTTGAATTTCTTCCTCTTTTTCTTCAAATATCTCCCAGCAAAGAGGCCCTTCCCCATTACACTATCACCACTTCCTCTATCCCGAAGTATTTCTGTAACCACTCTCTAAGATTTTTAAGTTTTTTTCTGACAAGAGACTTGTTGTTTGTAACTATGTTCAAGACCTTCTTTCCATCAGACTTTTGAGAAACAAATATTGCCCTTATCTTTGCGGGTTTCAATATTTCAGTTGCAAATCTTGCTGGATC
>CAZUOK010000050.1:0-240 GCA_964622145.1 Candidatus Woesearchaeota archaeon
GTGTAAAATAATGGAGGGTTCTGTTGGATTTTGCGGACTTGTAAGAAATGAAAATGGAAGACTTGTTCTGAGATCAAACAGTGAGGTTGGATTGTTAGAATTTTACTACGATCCTTTGCCAACGAATTGTGTTGCGGAGTTCGTTTGTGAGGAATGTAAGAGAGGGATTGGGTATAACTTGGCGGTCTTCTATTCTTCCTGCAATCTGGATTGTCTCTTTTGTCAAAACTGGCAGTGGAA